>JAGWJK010000331.1 GCA_028865845.1 Rhizobiaceae bacterium | reverse complement strand
CTGCCAAGAAGATAGGGCCAATCATTCAGAACAATTAGACACGTAATTCTGCAAAGACTTATGGGTTGGTGACATGAGTTTTGTGGTATGACATGCCATGAAGGACGTCTGGAGGGCCGGAATGCTGCGAGAGAATGTCAACGATCTTCTGTCTTTTCTCGTCGTCGCTCGCGAGCGCAGCTTCACAAGAGCCGCCGCGAAGCTCGGCGTCTCACAGTCCGGACTCAGTCACACCATCCGAGATCTCGAGGAGCGCCTTGGTGTTCGTCTCCTGACCCGGACCACGAGGAGCGTCGCACCCACGCCGGAGGGAGAGCATCTCTTGAAAACGATCGGGCCACGCTTCGAGGAGATCGAAGGGGAGTTGGTCACCTTGACCGACAGGCGGGAGAAGCCGGCCGGCACGATCCGGATCACCGCCGAGGACTATGCGATCGACTTCGTGCTCTGGCCGAAGCTCCGAAAGGTCTTGCGCGACTACCCCGACATCAAGGTCGAGTTCGTGATTGACTATGGCCTGACGGACATCGTGGCCGAAAGATTCGATGCAGGCGTCCGGCTCGGCGAGATTGTCTCGCAGGGAATGATCGCCGTGCGGATCAGCCCCGAGCAGCGGATGATCGTCGTCGGCTCGCCGGACTATCTGGAACGCAATCCCGCCCCGAGGACGCCGCAGGACCTCACTCGTCATCAATGTATCAATCTTCGTCTTCCCACCCGTGGCGGCCTCTATGCCTGGGAGTTCGAGAAGTACGGCGAAGAGATGCGTGTTCGCGTCGACGGCCAGATGACCTGTAACGGTATCACCCAGATCAGGTCGATGGCGATCGACGGATTCGGATTGGGCTTCATACCGGACGGATTGGCGATGCCGGAAGTCGAGGCGGGACGCCTGGTGCAGGTGCTGGGGGACTGGTGTCCGCACTATCCGGGCTATCACCTGTACTACCCAAGCCGCCGCCAATCGTCCGCAGCATTCAACATCGTCGTCGACGCACTGCGGGAGCGCGGCTGAGGCTGAACCGGCACCGATCACGCCCGGATTACCACCGGTGGAGGAACCGGGCGCGAATCCTTGACGACCGGTCAGCTCTGTCGCTTCTCGAAGACGTCCTTGACCACCGGTACTGCCGACATGACGTTCGGCCAACCCGCATAGAAGGTCAGGTGCGCGAGAACTTCCGACGCCTCGTCCTGGCTCAATCCGGCGTTCATGGCCCGGTTGAGGTGATAGGTGATCTGGGCCACCTGACCGGATGCGATCAGGGCGGTGACCGTGATCAGACTGCGGTCGCGCGGCGCAAGACCCGGACGCAGCCATAGGTCCTTGAACAGCACGCCGTTCGTATAGTCGAGGACGCCCCTGGAGACCGAACCGACATTCTGTTCGACGCCTTGAGCCCGCGCCGTATCGGTCGCCTCGTCAAGCGGAAGTGGCGTCGGCGATGCCTCCGGGATCTGGTCGGCGCCGATCCCACGAGCGGCGAACACCTGCCTGGCGACGGCCACAGCGCCGGTCGCGTTCGCCCAGCCGGAATAGAAGGCGAGGTGCGTGATGATCTCGGACAGTTCCGCGGGCGTCACGCCATTGTCGAGTGCGAGATTGAAGTGGAATGGCATATCTACCGTTTGATTGCGTGCGATCAGAGCTGCGATCGTAACCACGCTGCGATCACGCAGAGACAATCCCGACCTTTTCCAGAGATCGCCAAGGACGACGGCCTGGGTGTATTTCGCAAGTGCCGGCGAAACCGCCTGGACGTCGTCGATGGTCACGGGCGCGGATGCAAACCGCTTTTTGTCTTCCTCGCCGAGCGCGGGCGCCGCTGCGGCGAGCGTCATCGACAGGGCATTTGCAGCTAACTTGTTC
Source organism: Rhizobiaceae bacterium (assembly GCA_028865845.1). Lineage (GTDB taxonomy): Bacteria > Pseudomonadota > Alphaproteobacteria > Rhizobiales > Rhizobiaceae > Rhizobium. The sequence goes on along the minus strand of JAGWJK010000331.1, from coordinate 3,933 downwards.
ATCATAGTGTCCTTCGGATCATGGAGTGGTCAGGGGCCGAAAGCCCGAGTTCCAAAGATGAGGTTCCGCAGGCCGGAGATTAGTCGCCTGCCGCCGATAGGACTTATGACCCCAGCCCATAAATGCCGGTTCGTTTTCGCGTGAGTGTTCAAGAACGCGGATCGTAGCCCGGCTTCTTGAAAATCTGGCCGGGCTTTTCAGCAATTTCGGGAATGAAGACCTGATCCGCCCAGTTCGACACCTCGACGTCCTCGACCGCGACGGAAACGAACTTCTCGTCGCAGGCCAATGTCTTGGTCACCGCTTCCGTCAGCGCCATCGCGAGGGCGGTCTTTTCGTCATCCGACTTTCCGGATGCAATCTTCAAAATGACGTGGGGCATGGTTCGTCCTGTATTTGGCACTATCGTGCGCTTTGGCCGAGGCAGGCAGAGGGAAAGGTCCGGAGCTGGAAAAAGATGAGCGATGCCGATGCAAGAAGAATGACCGCGCTCGTTGCGAACACCACCAGGATGCCGGCCTGGTCGAAGATCACGCCACCGACTGCAGCGCCGAGGGACATGGCGATCTGGATTGCCGCGACGAGAAGTCCGCCGCCGCTCTCGGCTTCATCGGGTACGGCCTTGGTTAGCCAAGTCGACCATCCAACGGGTACCGTGCCGAAGGCGAAGCCCAAAAGTGATGCGACGATCGTCGCGACCGCGAGGGACGATCCCGCCAACACGGCGACAAGGGCAAGCCCCGCCATCAGCAAGGGCACAAGCGCGAGCGTCAGTCCGAGATTTCGTCCGAGCAGCCATCCGGAGGCGGACGTGCCGATAAAGCTGCCAATTCCAAGGGCCAGCAGGATCGCGGAGACGCCATTCACGCCGACCACGGTCACCGTCTCCAGAAAGGGTCGGAGATAGATGAAGAATGCGAAGTGGCCTGTGAAGACGAGGATTACTGCAAGCATGCCCGCTCCGATCTTTGGACGGCCGAGGACATGGAACAGCGTCTCAAGCCGGGACTGTCCACGGGGCGGCATGGCGGGAAGGGTCGCGAACTGCGAGATGAAGGCGCCCGCTGCCAGGTGCCGCGGCGATGAAGACACCCCGCCAACCGATGATCGCGCCGAGGAAGCTGCCAAGCGGCGCCGCGGCGACCGTTGCGACGGAAACGCCGCCGAAGATGATCGAGAATGCCTTCGCCACCCGGTTCTCCGGCACGAGCCTCATGGCGAGTGACGCCGACATGGCCCAGAAGCCGCCAAGCGAAAGACCAAGGAGCATGAGGCCGACGAGGAGCACGGCCAGGTTCGGCGCAAAGGCGACGATCAGGTTTGAAACGATCTGGATCGCCGAAAGCCAGAGAAGGAGCGAGCGCCGATCCATCCTGCGGGTCGCGACCGCAATGAAGATGCTGGTGAACAATGCGACGATCGCCGTCGCCGTCACCGCCTGTCCGGCCATGCCTTCCGTGACAAAGAGGTCTGCACCCATGGGAGTGAGGAGACTGACGGGTAGCATTTCGGCTGCGGTCAGGCTGGAGACACCGAGCGCGGTCGTCCAAACGGCGGCCCAGTGGCTCTGTGCCGGCTCTGCTACGGGCGTTGTGTCTACAGATAGGTTTGTCACGGAACTCCCAGCTTGTCTTTGTTTCGAATACGGCTGTTGTACCGGATGTCGCTTTGCTCGATTATCGGCTATAATCAGCATGCTGTTTTTAGGAGCGCTAAATAATGCCACGAGACAGCATCGATGATCTTCAGGCCTTCGTGGCTGTCGCCAGAGAGCTCAGCTTTACGCGGGCGGCGGCGGCCATCGGCGTATCTCCGTCCGCTCTCAGTCAGACGATCAGCATGTTGGAGGCAAGACTCGGCGTCCGACTGCTCACGCGAACGACCCGGAGCGTCGCCATCACGGAGGCTGGCGAACGACTGCTCAACGACGTCGGGCCGCGACTCGACGGAATTCACGAAGCTCTCTCTTCCCTGAACGCGCTGCGAGACAAGCCTGCAGGGACGGTTCGCCTTACGTCCGACGAGCATGCGGCCGAATCCATCATCTGGCCTGTCCTCGAGACGTTTCTGCCGCAATATCCCGACATCAAGGTCGAGGTGACCATCGACTATGGATTGAGCGACATCGTGAGCGAACGCTACGACGCCGGAGTCCGTCTGGGAGAGACTGTCGCGCAGGACATGATCGCCGTTCCGATCGGTCCCGATACGCGCATGGTGGTCGTTGGCGCTCCGGACTATCTGGCCAGCCATCCGAAGCCGAAGATCCCGCAGGATCTGACTCGGCATTCCTGCATCAACTTCCGGCTTCCCACGCTTGGCGGCCTTTATGCCTGGGAGTTCCAAAGGAACGGCCGGAGCATGACCGTGCGCGTCGATGGCCGCCTTGTCCTCAATGGACTTGGCATGATGCTGAAGGCGGCACTCTCCGGCGCGGGTCTTGCCTATCTTCCCGAGCCGGAGGTCGTCCCATTCATCGAGCAGGGTGATCTCGTGCAGTTGCTTTCGGACTGGACGCCATACTACCCCGGATATCATCTCTACTATCCCAGCAGGCGACAGCAGACGCCCGCTTTCAAGCTTCTGGTCGACGCCCTTCGCCACCGAGCGAGATGAAGGCCAGCAGGTCAGAGGCCAACGCGCTTCATGTGTTCGTCGGGATACCGTGCGCCATGGATCCGGATGTTGGCCGCGTCGATCTCTGCCAGGTCCTCTGCTGACAGACGCACGTCGAGAGAACCGACGTTTTCCTCGAACCGCTCAAGTTTGCGGGTTCCGAAGAGCGGCACGATCCACGGCTTCTGTGCCAGGAGCCATGCCAGCGCCACTTGCGCCGTCGTCGCCGAGTGGCGTTCGGCGATCGTTGAAAGGAGATCGATCAGCGCCCGGTTGGCTTCTCGTGCTTCCGGCGCGAACCGGGGGATGTTGTTGCGCATGTCGGACTTGTCGAAGGCGGTCGTAACGTCGATCTTACCCGTCAGGAATCCTTTGCCCAAAGGACTGAATGGAACGAGGCCGATCCCGAGTTCTTCGAGCGTCGGAACGATTTCGGCTTCCGGTTCGCGGGTCCACAGCGAATACTCACTCTGCAGTGCGGCCACCGGCTGCACCGCATGGGCGCGCCGAATGGAATTCGCTCCTGCTTCGGACAGGCCGAACCAGCGCACCTTTCCTTCCGCGATGAGTTCCTTGACGACGCCGGCGACATCTTCCATCGGCACATCGGGATCGACGCGATGCTGGTAGAGTAGGTCGATGTGATCGGTGCGAAGGCGCTTCAGGCTTCCTTCGACCGCACGGCGAACGTGGTTCGGCTTGCTATTGACGTTGCCACTACTGACGCCCGTTTCGGGATCGACATCCCAACCGAACTTGGTGGCGATCTTGACCTGCTTGCGTAGCGGCTCCAGCGCTTCGCCAACCATCTCCTCGTTGGTGAACGGCCCATAGACTTCCGCGGTGTCGAAGAAGTCCATGCCGCGTTCGACGGCAGTCCGTAGGAGCTTGATCATGTCGTCGCGGTCGCCGAGTTCACGGGCCCTCCCGTACCCCATCGCGCCGAGCGAGAGGGCGGAGACTTCCAGTTCTTGTCCAAGTGTACGTTTCTGCATGTCGGTCTACCTCTTCAAACTTTGGGGGTGATTTTGACCGTGGCGGACCGGGCGCGTTCGCCGCTCATCGAGGCCAGATAGGTGCTCTTGGCGTACTTAGCGCGATACGCGTCATCGATGGCCCGATTAATTTCACCGTCTACAGGATCGAACAAGACTTCGATGGTCATCCCGGCAACGGAAATCCGTCCGGCTTTCTGATGGATAGCGGCTTGGTACCAGCGCGACTGCTTGCCGTTGTAACCCCGGACGTAAAGATCGCCGTCAACGACGACGGACCAGATCCAGGTCGGCGTGCCGTAAGTCATGCCATCTTCGCGAA
>JAGWJK010000330.1 GCA_028865845.1 Rhizobiaceae bacterium | reverse complement strand
TCACGGAAGCCGAGAACAGCTCTATCCTTTTGTTTTTCGCAATTCCGGACGGAAAACCGCTGCGCACTTTTCCTGGAATTGCTAAAGCATCGTCTCTTTCGCCGAATGAACCTCAGGCGTCGCGCGGAGGGATACGTGTGATCTTCGCGCCCATCGCATTCAGTCTTTCCTCGATGCGTTCGTAACCGCGTTCGATCTGCTGGGCGTTGTTGATGACGCTCGTTCCTTCGGCACACATCGCAGCGATCAGCATGGCCATGCCGGCGCGGATGTCAGGGCTTTCGAGCTGGGCTGCTCGAAGCTTCGACGGGCCGGCTACGATGGCGCGGTGCGGGTCGCAATGCACGATGCGGGCCCCCATCGCGATCAGCTTGTCGACGAAGAACATGCGGCTTTCGAACATCTTTTCGAACATCAGCACGACACCGTCGCATTGCGTCGCCGTGACGATGGCGATCGACATGGTATCGGCCGGAAAAGCCGGCCAGGGCTGGTCCTCGATCTTCGGAATATGGCCGCCAAAATCGGGCTGGATCTTCATTTCCTGTCCGGCGCGGATGATCAGATCGTCGCCGTCGATCTGGCAGCGGATGCCGAGGCGCTCGAAGGTCATCAGGGTGGAGCGGAGATGCTCGACGCCTGCCCTGCGGATCGTAATCTCCGAACCGGTAACCGCGGCAAGGCCGATCAGCGAGCCGACCTCGTTATGGTCGGGACCGATGCGGTGCGCCGCACCGCCCAGAGGCCGACCGCCGTGGATGGTCATCATGTTGGTGCCGATACCTTCGATACGCGCGCCCATCGCAATCAGGAAACGCGCCAGATCCTGCACATGCGGCTCGGAGGCGCAATTGCGCAGGATGGTCGTTCCCTCGGCGGCAACGGCCGCGCAGAGGGCATTTTCGGTCGCCGTTACCGACGGCTCGTCGAGGAAGACATCCGCCCCACGAAGACCTTCGGTGCGGAAACTGTAGATGCCATTGACATCGATTTTGGTGCCGAGCTGCTCCAGCGCGAGGAAATGCGTGTCGACACGCCGGCGGCCGATGACGTCGCCGCCCGGCGGCGGCAAGGTGATCTCGCCGCAGCGCGCCAGCATCGGACCGGCAAGCAGGATGGAGGCGCGAATGCGGGCGCAAAGATCGGGATCGAGGTTGGCCGGGCGAAGCTCGCGCGCTTCGATTTCGAGCTCGTTGCGGCCGAGCCAACGCACCTTTGCGCCAACCGACTGAATGAGTTCCACCAGTGCCTCGACATCCCGGATGCGCGGCACGTTGGTGAGGTGGACGCGCTGATCGGTCAGCAGCGATGCGGCGATGATCGGCAGCGCGGCGTTTTTGTTGCCGCTCGGCTCGATTTCGCCCGACAACCGAAAGCCACCTTCGACCACGTATTGAACCCGCTCATGCGGCAGCGCCCGCGCCATGTTTTACCCTTCCTGCTTCGTGCTTGCCGACAGCTCTGGGCCGGCTTTGTGACATGGACATGACCAATGCGAGGGACGCGAGATCAATTCCAAAGCCGGAGACATTCATCCCGCTTCGAGGCGGAAGTCCCGACGCTCGGATCCTGTGAAAACCGCCGCCAATCAGGACTTGCCCGGAGGAGCAGCGACAGGAAAAAGCTTTGGCTGTCCTAGGAGAAAACGCGTCACCGGCCCGGCAGAACGCGGTTGGGCGGGCGATGGCCGTCGATGAAGGCGCGGATGTTGATGATGACCTTGTCGCCCATGTCGATGCGGCTTTCGAGGGTCGCCGAGCTCATATGCGGCAACAGCACCACCTTTCCGTCGTTGGCGAGCTTGACCAGCTTCGGATTGACGGCCGGCTCGTTCTCGAAAACGTCGAGCCCGGCGCCGGCGATCTTGCCTTCGCGCAGGATCTTGATCAGCGCCGTCTCGTCGATAACGTCGCCGCGCGAGGTGTTGACGATGTAGCTCGTCGGCTGCAGCAGCGCGAGCCTGCGGGCCGAAATCAGATGAAAGGTAGCCGGAGTCGACGGGCAGTTGACCGAGACGATATCGACGCGGGCCAGCATCTGATCGAGGCTGTCCCAATAGGTCGCCTCAAGCGCATCTTCCGTCGCCGGGCTGACACGCTTGCGGTTGTGGTAGTGGATGGACAGGCCGAAAGCCTTGGCCCGAACGGCAACGGCGGTGCCGATGCGGCCCATGCCGACGATGCCGATACGCTTGCCGTGGATGCGGCGGCCGAGCATCCAGGTCGGCGACCAGCCTGCCCATTCGCCCGGCTTGTCCGTCAGCACGCGCGCACCTTCCGCCAGGCGGCGCGGTACGGCGAGGATCAAGGCCATGGTCATGTCGGCCGTATCTTCGGTCAGCACATTCGGCGTGTTCGTGACGGTAATGCCTTTGCGGGCGGCGGCCTCGACATCGATATGGTCGGTGCCGTTGGAAAAGCTGGCAATCAGTTTCAGCTGCGGTCCGGCTTCTTCGATCAGCTTGGCGTCGATGCGGTCGGTGACGGTCGGCACCAGCACATCGGCCGTACGGACGGCTTCGGCCAGCTCGCTCTGCGAGCGCGGCGCGTCGTCTATGTTGAGCTCGGCATCGAAGAGTTCGCGCATCCGCGTTTCCACCGCGTCGGGCAGTTTGCGCGTGATGTAGACCTTCGGTTTTTTCTTCGTCGTCATGGCGACCGCGCGATGCCTTATTCAGATGTTCTTAACCAAGAGGCGGGATAATTTTCCCATCCCGGGCATTTCTACCAGACCCGTAGGCGAAGACAAACAAATCTCGTGAGCGTGCCGGTGATTTGCCGGTGAGCGGAGCGACGAGGCAGCTGTACCAGCGCCTCAGCATTGACGAAGCGAACGGAAATCCAATGCGTAGCAAAGTACTGAAGTCCTGCGCTGTTTTTACGATCGGCCTGATGATGGCCTGCGCCACCGCCGATCTTGCCGCCGCCCAGGCCGCCAAGGGTCCGAGCGGATTGCCTTTGCCGCGCTTCGTGACCCTGAAGTCGAAGCGGGTGAACCTGCGCGTCGGGCCGAGCGCCGACTATGCGGTGTCCTGGCTCTATCTCAAGCAGGGACTGCCGGTCGAGATTATCCAGGAATACGACAACTGGCGGCGTGTGCGCGATTCCGACGGCACCGAGGGCTGGGTCAACCAATCGCTGCTGTCGGGCCAGCGCTCGGCGCTTGCAGCCCCGTGGATGAAGGGCAAGGGCAAGGCCGTGTTCGTTAACATGCGCCGCGAGGCACAGCCGTCGAGCACAGTGATCGCCAAGCTCGAACCCGGCGTGATGATGAATATCCGCGAGTGCAACGGCGACTGGTGCCTGGCGACCGCCGACGGCACTGAAGGCTGGGTGGCGCAATCGGAAATCTGGGGCGCCTATCCCGGCGAGGCCTTCAAGTAAGTCGGCGCAGATAGCCGGTCTCCGTCAACCGGCGTTAACCTTCGAACCATCTGAGCACGCGCATGGCGCGGAGCGTGATCCATGGCGAAGGCTTGCCCGGCCCATCGTCGATCTCGAACCAGACGCGCCCCTTCGGGCTCCAATCGAGCGGCCAAGCGCCGTTTGCCAGCTGCCTGGAACGAAGATGGGCGATCGCCTCCGCCAATCGCGGATCGGGGCCAATGCCTGTCTCTATCCCCGCGTCACGGAAATAATCGAGCGCGCGCAGGACGTCGTAGTGCCAGCGATTCGGATGGGCGAAACGCAGAAAACGCTCGTCCGCTGGCTCACCGGTGCTTAGACGACGGAACAGGTTTCTTTGCAGAAGAAATTCCTCGCCGGACTTGCGCGCCGCTCGCGATTCTTCCGTTCCGCCGCTCAAGCGCTCATATTCCAGCAGCCCTTCCAGAACGTTGATCGTGCTGGCGAAGGACGAGCGCTCCGAGCCGTTGATCCGCTCGCAGTTCCAGCCGCCATCCTCTTGCCGCTCGCCGACCAGCCTGTCGACGATGGGCGAGACATCGACACCGAAATAGGCGCCGTCCGCCACGGTGCGGCCGTTGATGCACTCCTCGACCTCGCCCTGCCAATAGGGCTGGCCGCCCTCATCCCAGTAGGAATTGACGCCGATCAGCTCCACGGTCTTCTTGACCCGCTCGCACGAAGGATCGAGGCCGAACTCGCGCAGCTGCGACAATGAAAAGAGCGTTGCCGTCCATGGCTGGCCGACCTCCCGCCACTCGCGGCGGTCAAAGTTGCGCGGCAGAAACGACCCACCGGCCCATTGGCCGTCCTCGTCCTGACAAGCGAGAAGCCTTGCGCCCCAGCCTTCGGTCTCCACCTTGGCCCGCTCGGCTTTCCATTCCGATTGCGGAACATCGAGCAGGTCGCGCATCACCTGCCACCGGATCGAGACATCGGAGGCGAGAAGCCATTCGATCACTGGGCCCTGGTCAATCACGGAAGAAACCTGCGAGCAGATCGGGTCGATGATCGACTTATAATATCCTCTGCCGATCCACGCCAGCCGATGCCCGGCTGGGATATTCGCTCCGCGCCGACGAATATCCCGCGCCCGCATATTTCACGCGAGCGCGGATCAATTCATCCGATAGGCGGCTCTTTCAGCGCAAGATGCGCTTTAGAGCAGGCCGACTTCCCTGCCGGCAGCAGACAGCGACTTCATCGGCCGCGGACCAATCTGTTCGATGACGATCGCTGCGGCGAGGTTGCCGAGCTTGCCGCAATCCTCAAGCGTGCGGCCTTGCGTGTAGCCGAACAGGAAACCGGCGGCGAACAGATCGCCGGCGCCGGTCGTGTCGACGCGTTCTTCGATCGGATGGGCATCGACGACATAGCGTTCGTTGCCGCGCACGATGACGGCGCCGTCCTTGCCAACCGTCACGGCAGCGATCTTGCAATCGGCAGCGATTGCCGTCAGCGCCTTCTCGAAATCGTCGGTCTCGTAAAGCGACAAGGCTTCGTCACGATTGGCGAAGACGATATCGACGGTGCCGGAGCGCATGAGGTCGAGGAACTCGTCGCGGTAGCGGCCGACGCAGAAACTGTCGGAGAGCGTCATCGACATTTCGCGGCCATTGGCATGGGCGATGCGGGCGCATTCGCGGATCGCTTCCTTGGCGCGCGGCGGATCCCAGAGATAGCCTTCGAAATAGGTCACCTTGGCATCGGCAACGACATCCTCCTCGACATCCTCCGGTCCGAGCTCGACACAGGCGCCGAGATAGGTGTTCATGGAGCGCTCGCCATCCTCGGTGACGAAGATCATCGAACGGGCCGTCGGCGGGAACGTGCCCTTGGCCTTGGTTTCATAATGCACGCCCTGGGCGCGGATATCATGGGCAAAGATCTCTCCGAGCTGATCTTCCGCAACCTTGCCGAAATAGGCTGCCTTGCCGCCGAAATTCGCCACCCCTGCCGCCGTGTTGCCGGCGCTGCCGCCCGAAGCTTCCAGAGCCGGGCCCATGCGCGAATAAAGCAGCTCGGCGCGTTCGGCGTCGATTAGGTTCATCGCGGCTTTGGTGATTTTGTTGTCGATCAGGAACTGATCGTTGCAACGGGCGATAATGTCGACGATGGCGTTGCCAACGGTCAGTACATCGAAGCGAGTCATCTATAGGAGGATCCCGGTATTGGTGATAGCCGGTATCCGGTATTATCGGTTTTTCCGAAGTTTGGAAGAAAAAACCGCCAAGCGTCCGGCAACAAATTGGTAACCAGTCATTTCGCTGTCACTTTGCATCTGTAGACACTTATCAAGTGAACCGGCATGGGGTGCTGACAAGGCATCCACCGCCGGCATTGGAAGGTATGATACCTTCCGCCTCACCGGGACGCGCGCTGACCACGGATGAACTGGCAGCTTGTGGAC
>JAGWJK010000329.1 GCA_028865845.1 Rhizobiaceae bacterium | reverse complement strand
GCCGAAGAGTAAAGCCGTATCTATCGGCCAACGAAACGGATCATCCGTTCGATGCTATCGCCGTATCGGACCTTCGTCCCTTTCGAAAGGGACTTTCGTCCGGCGCGATCCGACGCCGGTCCGGCTTCTGCTGTCTGTCAAACGCCGCTATGGTGACGATCATGAACGTCATGTCCGTCACCACGCCCCGGAAGATATTGCGAGAGCGCTTCAGTCTCGCATGGCAGTTCGCGATTGCCGGCGCTTTGGTGCTGGTCGTCGGTATGGGGCTTATCGGTTTCTGGGTAACGAATCGCATCGAGGAGGCCGCGGTCCGCAACGCCGCCGGTGCAACCGCCCTTTATGTCGACAGCATCATCGCACCGCTGACTCAGGAGTTGTCATCGGCGACGACCCTTGGCGAAGGCGCAAAACGCGCGCTGACCGAAACCCTGCAACAGGGCGTGCTGAAAAGCCGGTTGTTCTCCTTCAAGCTCTGGCGCCCCGACGGCACCATCATCTTCAGCAGTGAGCCAAGCCTCATCGGCCAGCGTTTTGCGATGACGGAAGGCCTGTCGACCGCGCTTGCCGGCACGGTGCATGCCGATTTCGACGCGCTTGAAGGCGAGGAGAACCTGCTCGAACAGCGGAGCGGCCAGCCGCTGCTGGAGATCTACAGTCCGATACGCGAACCCTGGTCCGGCGACATCATCGCGGTTGCCGAATTCTATGAAATTGCCGGCGATCTTCGCGCGGAATTGTTGAGAACGAAGATCCAGAGCTGGTTTGTCGTCGGCGCGGTGACGGCCGGAATGCTCGCTTTGCTTTTCGGCATCGTGGCGCGCGGAAGCCATCTGATCGAGGTCCAGCGAAAGTCGTTGGATATCCAGGTGGAGGAGCTTTCCCGCATGTTGGAAACGAACCGCTCGCTGCGGCTTAGAGCCGACAGGGCAACTCAGCGGACGGCGACGCTCAATGAACGATATCTGCGACGCATATCCGCCGAGCTGCATGATGGCCCGGCGCAACTGCTCGGTTTTGCCGCGCTGCGGCTGGAGGCGATCAGCAAGGGACGAGCCAAGGATGATGACGAATCTCTGGTTCGGCACTCCGTAACCGAGGCGATCCAGGAAATCCGCAACATCTGCCGCGGCCTTACCTTGCCCGAACTCGGAACGCTTCGCGGCGAGGACGTCGTCCGCCGGGCGATCGCGGCGCATGAGACCCACTCCCGCACCAAGATCAAGGCTGAGATCGCGGAGGTTCCGCTCACCACTCAGGCATCGAAAATCTGCCTCTACCGGTTCGTTCAGGAAACCCTGAGCAACGCGACGAGACACGCCCATGCCACTGAGATTACCGTCACGGCGCGGCAGGTCGGCGATACCATCGAAGTCGCCGTTCGCGACAATGGAAGGGGGTTCGTTCGACTTGATGGAGAGCCGGGTCTCGGCCTTGCCGGGCTGGAAGAACGGCTGGCAGGGCTGGGCGGCAGCATGGATATCCGCTCCGACAACAAGACGGGAACTGTCGTCACGATGACGCTTCCAAAGGAGAGTGCGCCATGATGCAGAACATGATCAGGGTCGCCATTGTCGACGATCACCCGATATTCCGGGCCGGATTGTCGCGCAGCCTGACGGACGAGCCGGAGTTTGCGGTCGTCGGCGAAGGCGCAACGGCGGCGGAGGCGCTGACCCTCTTCAACGAACATCGTCCCGATGCGCTGCTGCTCGATCTTTCCATGCCCGGCGGCGGGCACTCCGCCCTGCGTTCGATCCTTGCATCTGATCCCGATGCGGCGGTGATCGTGCTGACGGCATCGGAGGACGAGGCAGACCTCTTTGAGGCGTTGAAGGAAGGTGCCAAAGGCTATGTGCTGAAGGGTGTCAGCGCTTCGGCGCTCGCGAGCGTCGTGCGCAATGTCGTTGCCGGGGAAAGCTATGTTTCGCCGAGCCTCGCCGCGCGGATTCTGACGGAAATGCGAAGCGAGGCGACGGCGTCGCCAGCCGTATCGGCGCCCCATCCGCACGACGAGGCGCTGGCGAGCCTCACGCCGCGCGAAGAGCAGATCCTCGAGCTTGTCGCCGACGGCAACAGCAACAAGGAAGTGGCCCGCCGGCTCGGCTTGCAGGAGAAAACCATCAAACACAACATGACGCGCATTCTCCAAAAGCTGAAGGCGCGTAACAGGACGGAAGCGGCGATGTTTCTGCGTGACGCGCAATCCAGGCAGTAGACCCGTCAGTTCTGGTTGAGATCGGCTTTCGTCGCACTTCGTCGGATAACCAATCGTCCCTGCGGATCGTAGAGTTCGTAGTGGCCATTGGTGATCCGTTCGTGCCATCCTCCTTCGTAGGACCGGTCGTCGCCTTTCGCGGAGCGGCCCCGAGAGTCGCTTCCGCCGCCGCCGCCGTCGTCATCCGCTCCGCTCCCTGAGCCGCTATTGGAGCCGTCATTCTGATGACCTGACCCCGATGAACCGGAAGAGCCTGAGGAATCGGACGATCCGGAATGCCCGGAGCTTGAGGAGCCTGAAGAGCCCGATCCGCCAGAGCCGGACGAACCGGAGCCGCCGCCACCGCTTCCCTTGTCGGCCATCGCCGTGCCGGGACAGAGCGACCCGACAAGCAGTGAAAACAGGACGGCGGTCACAATGGTTTTAAAGCGCTGCAATGTCGGAACCCCGCAAGGATGCCTGGCCCTCGTGGACCAGGCGGTGAAGACATAATAGGATCAACCACGGCCACGGTGGCCGCCATGGTCGCCACCCTGATCGCCGCCGCGATCACCACCACGATCGTCGCCACGGTCGTGGTTCGGCCCATCGTCCGCACCATGTCCTGCCGAGTGCCCATCTTCCGGGCGAATATTCTCGGCATGGTTACGGCCGTCGTCGCGGCCGCGGCCATGCCGCTCATTTCTGTTGGCATCATCCGCGCCTTGGCGAGCAATCTCCATCTGCTGTGTGCCGGTTGCGACCGCTGTCGGACTTGCCGGCGCCAGCGATGCGCTGGCCGTGGCCCCAAATGTCGGCAGGGATGTCGCCAATGCCACAACGGCATAGAATACACTCTTCTGCATTGTTCTGCTCCTTGGGTTTGCGTGGGCCGGATTGGCCGTGCGACGAAGATTTCGTTCCGCCACGCCATGGAGTTTGGCCGTTTTGGAGCGCGATCATAGTGTCCCCGGCCCTCTACGCTCGCCGATAGGGACTTTAGTCCGCATGGCGCAGACCAAGGTTCCCGATATAAGTGGAGTGTGTTTGAATAGTTTTATGGCCGCTCCCGATGGCCGTCGGCATTCAGGCACCTGACATTCAAAACGGATACCGAAAGGCGCCGGAGCGACGCGATGCCGTTGTTCGGAGCCGCCGTTAAAAGGAGAGTAAAATGAAGCACATCAATCGCCTTGGCCTGACCGTCGCCGCCGCGTCGCTGTTTGCCGCAGCCTCGTTTGCGAGTGGCGCTGCCGCACAGGACGCTGAAGGCATCGTTGTCTACAACGCCCAGCACGAAAGCCTCGGTGCCGAGTGGGTCGACGCCTTCACGAAGGAAACCGGCATCAAGGTGACGGTCCGCAACGGCGGCGACATGGAGTTCGCCAATCAGATCATCCAGGAAGGTGCGGCCTCGCCGGCCGACGTGTTTCTGACCGAAAACTCCCCGGCCATGGCCTTGGTGGACAAGGCCGGTCTCTTCGCACCGGTCGACAAGGACACGCTCGATCAGGTCCCGGCGCAGTATCGCGCGGCTGACGGCATGTGGACCGGCATCGCCGCGCGCTCGACGGTCTTTGCCTATGACAAGACCAAGCTGACGGAGGACAAGCTGCCGAAGTCTATGCTCGATCTCGCCGACCCCGCTTGGAAGGGCCGCTGGGCCGCCTCGCCGACGGGCGCAGACTTCCAGGCCATCATGGGTGCCCTGCTGCAATTGAAGGGTGAGCAGACGACTGCCGCCTTCCTGAAGGCGCTGAAGGAAAACGCAACGCCCTACAAGGGCAATAGCGTCGCCATGAAGGCGGTCAACGCCGGTGAAGTCGAAGGCGCGATCATCTACCACTATTATTGGTTCGGCGATCAGGCAAAGACGGCCGAGAATAGCAAGAATGTCGCGCTGCACTATTTCAAGAACCAGGATCCGGGCGCCTTCGTCAGCGTCTCGGGCGGCGGCGTCCTGAAGTCCAGCAAGCATGCCAAGGAAGCGCAGGCATTTCTGAAGTTCGTCACCGGCAAGGGCGGCCAGGATGTGCTGAAGAATGGCACCTCGTTTGAATATGCCGTCGGCAACGGCGCCCAGTCGAACCAGAAGCTGGTTCCGCTCGCCGATCTCGATGCGCCGAAGGTCGAATCCTCGACCCTCGACAGCAAGAAGATTGTCGACATGATGACTGCTGCTGGTATTCTCTAAAACTGGCCGATCGCCGGCGGAACTTCCGCTGGCGATCGATCAAGCTGCGTGGATTCGGCGGATTGTGTTGCTCAACGTTTCCGTCGACAGGAAATTTGTAAACCCATGTTGCCGGCGGCAAATTTTGCTCGCCAGGCCCGCGAAAAGCCTTCTTTTGGAAAGGAGTTTGTATCAAACTCCGAAAAATGGAAGGAAGCTTATGAGTTTGACTGCCGCGGCCGATATCTTGATCGTCGATGACGACCACGAAATTCGCACGCTCCTGAGCCGGTATCTTGAGGAGCAGGGCTTTCGCGTCTCGACAGCAAGCGACCTGCGTGGCTGCGGCGACGTCCTCAATCGACGCACGCCTGATCTCCTCGTTCTGGATGTCATGCTGCCGGACGGATCGGGCCTCGATCTCTGCCGCGACCTCAGGAACCGCCGCCCCCGCGTTCCGGTCATTCTTCTGACCGCACTGAAGGAGGATATCGACCGCATTCTCGGGTTGGAAATCGGTGCGGACGATTATCTCGGAAAACCGTTCAATCCGCGTGAGCTTGCGGCCCGCATTCGCGCCGTTCTTCGCCGCGTCAATGACGATACCTCGCCGGAGCCTGAACAGCGGCGTTACCAATTCGGCGATATGACGCTCGATCCCCAACTTCGCCGCGTTACCAAGGATAACGGCGAGGTTATTTCCATGACCGGCGCCGAATTCGATCTGCTCAAGGTCTTTCTGGAACGCGCCGGCCGGCTGCTGTCGCGCGACCAGTTGCTGGATCTGACGCAGGGGCGGGATCGCGACCCTGCAGATCGCTCGATCGACGTGCTGATGAGCCGCCTGCGCCGGAAACTTGGAGAGACAGCCGAAGAACCGGTGTTCAGGACCATCCGCAACGGCGGATATCAACTCGTTGTTCCCGTGACGGTCGTGAAGGGCGAGTCATGAAATCGCTTGGCGCTCGCCTGGCGCTATTGCTGCTGACAGCCATCGTTTCGGTCGTCATAAGCTCGTCTTTCGTGGCAAGCCTTGTCATGCGCGGCCCGCGGCCTGAGATGACGATGGAGCCGGTGGCGCGGCAGCTATCCATGCTGGCGGCCTTTGCGGAGAAGGATAAGGTCGATGCATTGGCAACTGGCCTCGTCATTGCCGCAACACCGGCGGATGGCGCTTCCGATGTACGGCTCTCGGAATTCCTCATGGAGGCCCTGAAACGGATCGGAGCGGAACGTCAGGCGATGATTTCGCGCCTGCCGACCGGGGGCGGTATCGCGTCGCTGAAACTTTCCAATGGCGAATGGATCGTCATGCCGATGCCGGAGTTCGGTCCGCCACCAGGCGGATGGAAGATTCTGGCCGGATGGCTCGGGCTCATCATTACCGGCAGTGTCCTGGTTTCCATATTCGCCGCGTCGAAGATCATGAAGCCGCTGCGCATGCTGG
>JAGWJK010000328.1 GCA_028865845.1 Rhizobiaceae bacterium | reverse complement strand
GCCCTTATAGGGAGCCTTGTCGTAGAAACCGCTGGACTTCATGAATTCGAAGCCCGACTTCGTGACCGGGATGTAGCCGGTGTTGGTCGACCAGAAGAGGGCGGTCTTGGGGTCGTGGATGAAGTTCAGGAACGCAGCAGCGCCCTTGTATTCGTCAGCCGACTTGCCAGCGAGAACCCAGAGCGAAGCGCCGCCGACGAGCGAATTCTTGCGCTCGGTACCGGCGTAGACCGGAAGTTCGGCAACATCCCAGTTCATGCCGGCCTTGGCGGTCTTGCCGACAGTGCCGTGGTCGCCGACCGAGGTCATGATCATCTGGCAATCGCCAGCCGAGAATGCCTGGACCGGGTCCTGGCCGAGCTGCTTGGACTTGATCTTCAGGAGACCGGCATCGTACCAGCTCTTGAGGTCGGTTACGTACTTGACGAACAGCGTCTTGTTGACTTCGAGACGGGCGTCGAGGCCGTCGTAGCCGTTGTTCTTGGTGGCAACCGGCTGGTTGTGGATAGCCGAGAACTGCTCCATGATCTGCCAGCTTTCGTCGGCGGAGATGTTGGATGCCATCGGGCAATCATAACCAGCGGCCTTCAGAGCCTTGAGGTCTTCGCCGGCTTCTTCCCAGGTCTTCGGAGCTGCGGTCTTGCCGATCTTGGCGAAGGCGTCCTTGTTCCAGTAGAGCAGGGCGGTCGAGGAGTTGAACGGGAAGGAGAGCAGTTCGCCCTTCGACGTTGCGTAGTAACGGGCGATACCCGGGAAATAGTCGTTCCAGTCGATCTTGTAGCCGTTTTCAGCCATCAGCTTGCCGGCCGGATAGTAGGCGCCGGAAAGCATCATCGTTGCGGTGCCGACGTCGTAAACCTGAACGATGGCGGGCTGCTTGCCGGCGCGGAAGGCGGCAATCGTGTTCTGCAGCGTGGTGTCGTAGTTGCCCTGGCTGGTGCAGACGACCTGATAATCGGTCTGGGAGTCATTGAAGTTCTTGCACATCGTCTGAACGACGTTTGCCAGGTCGCCCGACAGGCCGAACCAGAAATCAAACTTCACCGGAGCAGCGGCAGCCGGCAAAGCCAGCGCCAAGCTCATAACGCCGGCGGCAGCCGCCGAAATGCAATTCTTAAGTTTCGACATAATCCCTATTTCCTTTTGAAAAGCTCGGAACCGATGGCCTTGCGCAAGTCCGCGGCAGCGGCGTTATAGACAAGCTATGTGACAGTTTGTTGAGGGTGAAAACCGACCGCGAAATGGGGAATTTACGTCTCCGCAAACGCTTTTAAAGGCTTCTTGCGGATTAATCCGAAGGAGCTTGAAGACGCCGGGCGAAGCGCCATTTAAGCTGTGTCTAATGATGCGAGTCCAGGGAGGAAATCCTCATGAATGGCCGTGTAGATTATCATGTCAGGTTCGGCGGTCGCAGGGCGCGGATGGAGCGCTTCCTGATGAAGGAGCTGATCGTCATCATAGCCGGCCTTCTTCTGATCGCCCTTCTTCCGCTCACCCTGATGATGGTCCTTTACTGAGAGACGAAGCACAGGCTCCCGAAGCACCTTATAAGTGGCGGGGTGTCGACCTTGCCGCCTCGCCACCAGATGATGCATGATCCGCCGGCGTCAGTGAGGACATCGCGTGGGGGAGTGGCTTTATTCATGAGTGGCAGTGAACGGCAGAAGATGGCGGCAGGCGATTGGTATTGCTGCATCGATCCGGAACTCGACGCACTGCGCGATGTCGCCCGCGACGCGGTCCACCAGCACAACACCATGCCGCCGGCCGAACGCGGCAGCTTGGGTCCCAAATTGGAGAAACTCTTTGCCGAGGTCGCCGAAGGCGCATTCCTCGAAGCGCCGTTTCATTGCGCCTACGGCATGAACATCTCGCTCGGCCGCCAAGTCTATCTCAATGCAGGCTGCACCATTCTCGATACGGCGCCGGTGCGCATAGGCGAGGGCAGCATGCTAGGACCGGGCGTGCATATATATTGTGCCGAACACCATAAGGATCTGGCGCTACGGCGCGCCGGTCTGGAGATCGCCAGGCCGGTCGATATCGGCAGGGATGTGTGGATCGGTGGCGGCGCGATCATTCTCGGCGGCGTGACGATCGGTGACGGCGCCATTGTCGGTGCCGGCGCCGTGGTGACCAGGAGCGTCGAGGCGGGTGCGACCGTCGTCGGCAATCCGGCGCGGGTGCTTGCCACCCGATAGGCCCTCAGGCCGCCACAGCGCCTCAGTGAGTGGCGCGGCGCCTTTTTGCCCACCACACTGCCAGCTGCCGTCGCCAACGGCGTACGACGGGCAGATCGTGTGACAGAACCATGAAACCCAGCGGCAGCATCCAGAAACCGAGAATCGGCAGGAAGCCGAGCAGGCCGCCGATGATCAATCCGATGCCGATGACGACGCGGGCTAGGCGTGATCTCGGAAAGGGAACCCGGATGGTGCCGATGGCAAGCTTGTGCGTCTTGTGATCTATCCCGAAGTGCCGGGGCTTTCCGGCCCTTGTACGGCCGGCATTTTCAAGGGTTTTGGCTTCGTCAGTCATCCACAGGAAATGGTAAGGCGACAAAATAATACAAGGGAAATGGATTTTTTTGAAAAAACCGCTTGGCAAAACGGGAAAGCGTTTGTATTACCCCGCTCACGCCGCGACCGAGCGGTGTTCCCTGGTAGCTCAGCGGTAGAGCATTCGACTGTTAATCGACAGGTCGCCGGTTCGAATCCGGCCCGGGGAGCCAGATTAGAAAAAGCCACGTTCCCGAAAGGTCGAGCGTGGCTTTTTCGCTTTCTGGCCTTCGCCGATCCCGCCATCGCCTCCAGTCGCTTTCTACGACTATCTCCCGGTGTTCCGATGTGGCCGCACAAGCACCGCTGCAGGGAAGGCGGCTTTCAGAAAAGGATGAGGGAAAGAACGGCCGGCGCGTCTCATTCCGGGCGTCCTATCGAGCGAACGTCTCTGTTATCGATGAAACTCTCAAATCATCGCGGGAGTCGGTCCTCGCTATCGGCCTGATTTTCTCCATCGACCCCATTGCGACAGCATGATTCTTCAAAAGCCTGTGGCGTTCTGACGCGTTTGGCCTGCGGTGAGGGCTGCTCTCGCGAATGTGAGGACGCGTTCATGTATCGTTAATCTGAATCGGCGCAAGACGGTCGTGCGCTTAACGCGCAGCAGATTCCCCCAATGCTCTTAGAGGTTCGAAATGAAAAACCTTATCATCGCTTCCGCACTCGCTGTTGCTTCGCTCGTTGCCGTTGGCACGCCGTCTCAGGCAGCTCCGATGCACCATCACTGCGTCGTCAAGACGGTGAAGCATCATGTTCACGGCCACTGGGTCGTCCGCAAGGAACGCGTTTGCCACTAATTTTTGAGCCGATTCGGCCGGGCGCTCTGCGCGTGCGATAAAATCAAACCGGCCGTTACCGATGAATCGGTAACGGCCGGATTTTTTTGAGGTTTTGGCGAGTCTCGACCTAACGCTTAATCCCGCATCGTCGCCCTGGTGCGGCAATTTAGGCCAATCGATTCGTTACAGCGGGAACGCGAAGTACACGCCGCCGCGGCGGTGATAATAGTACCTGCTGTCATAGCGGCCATATCCCCAGTCACGGCGGCGATCCCATCGTCCGTCTCGCCAGGAGCGACGATCATAGTCGCGATCGTGCCAGCGATATTCGCGGCGTCCATGCCCCCAGTTCTGGCTGCGGCGCGATCCTTGTTCTTGAACCAGGACAATGCCGGAAGCGTTTGCCGACGGCGAGGGAGAAGACAGCGGCATTGCCGCTGCAGGGGCCATGGAAGCCAGCACTGTTCCCAAAGTCAGCGAGGCGGCCAAGGCGATCGAAGCAAGATTTTTCAAAGCACCGACTCCTTTGTCAGACCACGTTGTAGTTCTACGGAAAACAACGCAAGCGGGAACACAATGTTCCAATCGGGACGCGTAGCGGGCGGGGCAAGGGGCGTGAGACGACGGAAGTGTTTGGGAAGGTCGGCGGCGCGTGAAGGCCGCATGCGGCGTCAACAGAGGCAATCGATAAACACGCGATGCCCGATCCGGGCTCTAGGTTTCGCTCCGGCCTGCTCTCGCGAAAATCAAGTCAGCGCGCATAAAAAAGGAGCCCGGCAGGGAAAGCCGGGCTCCTCTCTACTCTGATCGGAGGTCAAATTCTGATCAGCTTAGAAGTTACGCTCGAAGCGGAGGATACCAGCAACGGTATCGTCGTGAGCGTAGTCATAGTGAACGTAGGTGAGTTCCGGCTCAACCAGGAGCTGCTTGACCGGGTTGAACTTGAGGTTCGTCGTAGCTTCGAAGATCTTGGAGTCGCTGTAAGCGAGCTGCAGGTTCCACTTCAGCTTGTCGTTGACCGGTACGCCAACGCCGCCCCACAGAGCCCAATCGCCCCAGCCGCATTTCGCGCCATTGACGGTGCCGTCCGGAGCCGTGCAAGCGGATACGTTCTGGTTCGAGCCGGCATACTGGTTCAGCTTATCGCCGTCCGTGTTCCAGCCGCCCATCAAGAAGGCCGTGAATGCGCCGAAGTCGGCATCAACGCGAGCCTTGATAGCGCCTTCTTCGACGATGGAGTCATAACCACCGACGACCTTGAAGGACCATGCGCCAGCCTTGTAGCCAGCACCGGCAACAACGTTCGGAGCGTAGTGGTCAGCCTTGGACTGAACCCATGCGCCGTCGTAGCTGGAGCTGTCCGAACCGGAGTTGCTGTCTTCCAACGAAACCACAGCCGTGAAGCCGTTGCCGGCGTCGTAGTTGTAGGTCAACTGGTTGAGTTCGTACGGGCCGTCATAGATCACGTCGTCGTTGATGACGTCGCCGGCGTAACCAACGAACTGGTTGTAGTAGGAGTCCGTCTTACCAACGGTGAAGCCGCCGAGGCTGATGTAGGACCACAGCAGGTTCGTGCTGGTGGAGCCGCCGTCATTCCAGTCCCAACGAACGATGGTTTCGGTCTTCAACGGACCGTATTCGGTGTCGGTCGCGGTGTTGACGTTCAACTCAGCGCGGGTGTGCCACAGAGTGCCGACGTTGCTGGTACGGTTGTAAGCGTCGTACCATTCACCTTCCGTACGGACCTTGCCGCCGACCTTCAAGCAGGTCTCGGTGCCCGGGATGAAGAAGTAGCCAGCGCCGTATGCGTCGCAGATGCGAACGTATTCCAGCGGCTCCGGCTCAGCAGCGACAATAGCGTCGGCAGCGTGAGCACCGGTTGCAGCTGCCAGGGCAGCAGCGGAGCCGAGAAGAAGGCTCTTGATGTTCATAGTAACTCCAATCTTGTCTTGATTGGGCATAGGATATCGCGCCGAGAATCGACGTGCCCAACCCCATCCCGTTCATGTTCCCTTTCGGTAGGTGCGAAGTAATAAGCTTCGCGAACTATTTCCTGAACCTGTCTCGCTGATTTGACAAGATACTAAGACCGTCGAACTATTCGTGCGCTACTCGAAAAGGCGTCTTGTTGCAAAAATGACGCAATTCGGCCGACCATGCCTATATTTATCAACAAAGTGTAAACGCTTTAGCGGGTTGGAATGGACCGCTCATCGGCGTGAATCCAAGGCGCAGTAGGGTTTTAGCTGCCCTTCGCCGTGCCCGCAGGAGGCGATTCCCGCTGTCGGAGGCATGCCGTCGTCATGCACCTAGCGCGGGCCCTGATAAGGCAAATGCGTGGCGAGGGCAGGGCGAGCCTGTGGACGAGTGGAGGCGATGAGGGAGCCGAACGAACGCATCGCAGCTACCAGAATCGGTTCTCGAGACGGAATCACAGGAGCGGATTTGCGATTCGCTTGCGAGTTGGCCGAGGCGCGGTTTGCGAGTCG
>JAGWJK010000327.1 GCA_028865845.1 Rhizobiaceae bacterium | reverse complement strand
GATGGCACAGGCGCGGTTGAACGGTGCAGTCGACCCGGTCATTGCAGTCCAGCAGCAGATCGATGCGCCTGAGATCGAGGGCAATCGCAAGCTGATCGAGGCGCGCTTCATCGCGACTGCCAGCGGCCGTCCGTGCATAGCTGCTGGATGATAATTGCCAGAAAGGCATAAATCTTTCGAATTATTGCCAAATTGACGGAAAGCGAAACAGACCGCAAACTGGCAGCATGGATAAATTGAGCCGAAGATCGGCCTTGAGGAGCTGAAAGCATGAGCCGCATTGAAAAGAACGGGCTTCAAATCGAACCGGTGCTTTATGATTTCCTCGTCAAGGAGGCCCTGCCGGGCTCGGGCGTCGATGCCGACAGCTTTTTTTCGGGCTTTTCGGCGATCGTTCATGATCTGGCGCCGAAGAATCGCGACCTGCTCGCCAAGCGTGACGGGATGCAGGCGCTGATCGACGATTGGTATCGCAAGAACGGCGCGCCCGTGGATATCGCCGCTTACGAGGCCTTCCTGCGCGAGATCGGCTATATCGTTCCGGAAGGCCCGGCTTTCACCGTTTCCACCGCCAATGTCGACGCGGAGATTGCTTCCATCGCCGGTCCGCAGCTTGTCGTCCCGGTCATGAACGCCCGTTATGCGCTGAACGCCGCTAATGCGCGCTGGGGTTCGCTCTATGATGCGCTCTACGGCACGGATGCCATTCCGGAGACTGACGGCGCGGAAAAGGGCAAGGGCTACAACCCGAAGCGCGGCGACAAGGTTATCGCCTGGGCGCGCGATTTTCTGAATACGGCAGCGCCGCTTGCCGGTGCAAGCTGGACGGAGGTTACCGGCTTCGCCGTGAAGAACGGCGCACTCGCGATCACGACGAAGAGCGGTGAGACGACGCTTGCGGAGGCCGGACATTTTGCCGGTTATCTCGGTGCCCCCGGCGCGCCGACACACGTTCTCCTGAAGAACAACGGCATCCACATCGAGATCGTCATCGACGCCGGCACCGACATCGGCAAGGCCGATCCGGCACATATCTCCGACGTCCGTCTGGAATCGGCAATCACGACGATCATGGACTGCGAGGATTCTGTCGCGGCCGTCGATGCCGAGGACAAGGCCGAGATCTATCGCAACTGGCTCGGCCTGATGAAGGGCGACCTGACGGAGGAAGTCTCCAAGGGCGGCAAGACCTTCACCCGCCGCCTCAATCCTGATGTTACCTACACTGCGCCCGACGGCTCGGCCTTCGAACTGCATTGCCGTTCCCTGATGCTGGTGCGCAATGTCGGCCACCTCATGACCAACCCGGCCATCCTCGACCGTGACGGCAACGAGGTGCCGGAGGGAATCATGGACGCCATGGTCACCGGTCTGATCGCGCTCTACGATGTCGGCCCGAACGGCCGCCGCAAGAACTCGCGCGCCGGCTCGATGTATGTCGTCAAGCCGAAGATGCATGGACCGGAGGAAGTCGCTTTTGCCGTCGAGATCTTCTCGCGCGTCGAGGACGTGCTCGGCATGCCGCGCAACACCATCAAGATGGGCATCATGGACGAGGAGCGCCGCACGACGGTCAACCTCAAGGAGGCGATTCGCGCCGCCGCCGAACGCGTCGTGTTCATCAACACCGGCTTTCTCGATCGCACCGGCGATGAAATCCATACCTCGATGGAAGCCGGCCCGATGATCCGCAAGGGCGATATGAAGCAGGCTGCCTGGATCGGCGCCTACGAGAACTGGAACGTCGATATCGGCCTGGAATGCGGCCTGTCCGGCCACGCGCAGATCGGCAAGGGCATGTGGGCGATGCCGGACCTGATGGCGGCCATGCTGGAACAGAAGATCGCCCATCCCAAGGCCGGCGCCAATACGGCCTGGGTGCCGTCGCCGACCGCCGCAACGCTGCATGCGACGCATTATCACCGCGTCAACGTCGCCAGCGTCCAGCAGGGTCTGAAGAGCCGTGGTCGCGCCAAGCTCTCCGACATCCTCTCGGTGCCGGTTGCCACCCGTCCGAACTGGACGCCGGAGGAAATCCAGCGCGAGCTCGACAATAACTCCCAGGGCATTCTCGGCTACGTCGTTCGCTGGGTCGATCAGGGCGTCGGTTGCTCGAAGGTGCCCGACATCAACAATATCGGCCTGATGGAGGACCGCGCCACGCTGCGCATCTCCGCCCAGCATATGGCCAACTGGCTGCACCACAAGGTGGTTACCGAAGCGCAGATCGTCGAAACGATGAAGCGCATGGCTGCGGTCGTTGACCAGCAGAATGCCGGCGACCCGCTTTATATCAACATGGCCGGCAATTTCGATGGCTCCGTCGCCTTCCAGGCCGCTCTCGAGCTCGTGCTGAAGGGCCGCGAGCAGCCGAACGGCTATACCGAACCGGTCCTGCACCGCCGCCGCATCGAACTGAAGGCGAAGCAGGCGGGGTGAGGGCTGCGCTTTGGAGCGCAAAATTCTTTGCTTTTCAAAGAATGGTTCCTTTGGCGCTTCCCCCTCATCCGCCCTTCGGGCACCTTCTCCCCGAGGGGAGAAGGGGTATCAGCTGAGCTTTTCAAGCTTAATTGGATGCTCGGGACGGCAGCACACCCGCTCTTCTCCCCAGCGGGGAGAAGATGTCCGAAGGACAGATGAGGGGGCGGAGCGCAGCGACGTCCTGAGCGGACTGCGAAGGACAATCAATCGGTCTCGACGGCAACTCCAATCGCAAAACGAAAAAGGCCGCCGGATGTCGATCCGGCGGCCGTCTGAATTCCCAATGCCAGCAATTACTGGATCACGATGACCTTGGTGCTGTGACCCGGCAGAACGCGGTTGTAAAGATCGATGACGTCCTGGTTGATCAGGCGGATGCAGCCCGAGGAAGCGGCGGTGCCGATCGAAGCCCATTCCGGCGTGCCGTGCAGGCGGAACAGCGTGTCCTGGCCCTTGTCGTTATAGAGGTACATGGCGCGGGCGCCGAGCGGGTTTTCGAGGCCCGGGTTCATGCCGTTGTCGACATACTTGGCGATCTCAGGGCGACGAACGGCCATTTCCTTCGGCGGATGCCAGTTCGGCCATTCCTGCTTCCAGGCGACGTAAGCGGTGCCGGACCAGGCGAAGCCCTGCTTGCCGACGCCGATGCCGTAGCGCATCGCCTCGTTGTTGCCGAGGATATAATAGAGGTGACGCTCGCGCGTGTTGACGATGATCGTGCCTTCAGCTTCGTCGGACTGATAGCTGACGATCTGGCGGCGGAACTCCGGCTTCACCTTCTGGATCGGGATCGCCGGCAGCTCGAAGCCGTTGTCGTTCGTCACGCCGTAATCGCCATCAAATGTCTTGATGGTGTCGGCTGCGGATTTTGCTGTCGCGGTCGGCGTGGCTGCGGCGGCGCTGGCATAGCCAGCCGTTGCGAGCGTTGCGACAAGGCCGAGTGCGGTCATAGCATTGCGGATGCGCATGGAAGTCTCTTGCTGAGTTGTGGCAGGGAATGGGGTGGATCTACGATCTTTGACTACGGTTTATTTTCGATTAAACTTAGATTGGCAAGCTGTTGCGGTGCGACAAAAATTAGTCCGCCGCGTAAATTAGAGGGACATGGTTTTTTTGCAACAATGCTTGCCTGTCCTTAGGACAATTCATGACCATTTTGAGCGTTTACAATAACAATCCGTTAATAGATGGGCGGCAGTCGGAACGAGCGCTGCTTGTACGCAGGGGTGTGCAACTATTACTGCACGAGATGCGCCACGCCATATTGCCGGAGTTGCCGTTGGCGAGCGGCCGCCGTGCCGATCTGATCACGCTCACCGAAAAGGGCGAGATCTGGATCATCGAGATCAAGTCTTCGGTCGAGGACTTCCGCGTCGATCGCAAATGGCCGGATTACCGTCAGCATTGCGACCGTCTGTTCTTTGCGACGCATAAAGAGGTGCCGCTCGAAATCTTTCCGGAAGATTGCGGCCTTTTCCTTTCGGATGGCTATGGCGCTCACATGGTCCGAGAAGCGCCCGAGCACCGCCTGCCGCCGGCCACGCGCAAATCGGTCACGCTGAATTTCTCCCGCACCGCCGCTCAGCGCCTGATGATGGCCGAATGGGCGACCGGCAAGGATTTCGCCGTCTCCCCGCGGGGAGAAGGAACCGCCCTTCGGCAAGCTCAGGAGCCGGGCGAAGAACCTTAGCCACGTGTGCCCGCAGCGTAAGCCACGGGCTGCCTGACGGTGCAATGCCCCTCAACCCGCGCGTTCAGCATGACCTTCTCTCCGCTGAGGAGAAAGTGCCTTCTATTTCGGCGCCCGCTTGGCGAGAATGCGCTGCAGCGTGCGGCGATGCATGTTGAGGCGGCGCGCTGTTTCCGAGACGTTGCGCTCGCACATCTCGTAGACGCGCTGGATGTGCTCCCAGCGCACCCGGTCCGCAGACATCGGGTTTTCGGGCACCTCGGCCTTTTCGCCCGGACGCTGCGTCAGCGCCGAGTAGACGTCGTCGGCATCCGCCGGCTTGGCGAGGTAGTCCAATGCGCCGAGCTTCACGGCCGTCACCGCGGTTGCGATATTGCCATAGCCCGTCAGCACGATGATGCGCGTATCGTCGCGCCGCTGCCGGATAGCCGCGATGACGTCGAGCCCATTGCCATCACCGAGACGGAGATCGATCACCGCATATTTCGGCGGGTTGGTCTTGGACTTCGCAACGCCCTCCGCCACCGATTCCGCCGTATCGACCGCAAAGCCGCGTGTCTCCATGGCGCGCGCCAGGCGGCGCAGAAACGGTCCGTCGTCATCGACGATCAACAATGTCGCGTCCGGGCCGATATGGTCCGCGATATCCGTGGCCCCCTGGGGGTCGGTGAACTCTCTATCCGTCATCATGTTCAATCCCGGCGGCAAACCGCCTGCATATTCTTAACTGGCTTCATCATGATCTTATCCGAAAACCGTGACATCGTTTTCGGATAAGATCATTGCTGCAACGATCGGTATTTTAAGCCGCGAAATTCATTTTGTCGAATTACTGTCGATTAACATACGCGGCCATTCGATGCGGATGCGCGCACCCGGCGTTTCCGGATCGCGATTGCCGAAGGAAAGCTCGGCCCCGGAGCGCTCGAGCAGGGTCTTGGCGATGAACAGTCCGAGCCCAAGGCCACCGGCGGTGTCGTCCCGCTGCCGCGTCGTGACATAGGGTTCGCCGATCCGCGTCAGGATATCGGGAGAATAACCGTTGCCGTCGTCCTCGATGATGATGGTCAGCGTTTCCGCGTCATATTCGACAGTGACCGTCACCTTGTTGCGGGCATAATCGACGGCATTTTCGATGAGATTGCCGAGCCCGTACATGATGCCGGCGTTGCGGGCGAGCACCGGTTCTCCGGATCGAGGGCTTTTTTCGATAAACTCCAGATTGATGCCGAACTCCCGATGCGGCGCCATCACCTCTTCCATCATCGACGACAGCGTCAGGCGCCGCATATGCGCCTCCTCCTCCGAGGAGAGCGTCGTGATTCGCCGCAGGATATCGCGGCAGCGCTCGCTCTGGCTGCGCAGCAGGGCCACGTCCTCGCGGAAGCGATCGTCATGCGAAAGCTCGCGTTCCATTTCCTTGGCGACGACGCTGATGGTGGCGAGCGGCGTGCCGAGCTCATGCGCTGCCGCCGCTGCCAGCCCGTCCAGCTGCGAAAGATGCTTTTCCCGCTGCAAGATTAGTTCCGTTGCCGACAAGGCATCGGCGAGCTGCGTCGCCTCCATCGAAACGCGGTAGGCGTAGAAGGCGGCAAAGGCCATAGTGGAGGCGATCGAACACCATACGCCGAGCTGCATCACGCTGTGCACGTTGACTTCGAC
>JAGWJK010000326.1 GCA_028865845.1 Rhizobiaceae bacterium | reverse complement strand
TGTCGGTCGTCACATGCGTCTGCCCGTCGGCGCCGATCAGGAGCGGGTAGGAAACCATGGCGTTTTCCATTCCCTTCAACGCATCCTGCCAATCCTGGTGGGCGAGATCCCTGATATCGGCAAAGCCATCGCCGGCGACAAAGGCGCCTGCCTTGGCGTCATAGGTCGTCGGACCCATGGCGACGCCATTGCTGATGATCGGCGTATCGGGTCTGCCCTTGGGATCATAATAGCTGCCGTTTACGATCAGGACCGCATTTGGCAGAGCCTTTTCCCACTCGTCGATTCCCTTGTCGCCGCTTGGCGAATTGCGCGCGACGAAACGGTAAAGGGACGGGTCGATACGGTTGAGCAGGATGCGATCGACTTCCT
The DNA here is from genome assembly GCA_028865845.1 of Rhizobiaceae bacterium. Classification (GTDB taxonomy): domain Bacteria; phylum Pseudomonadota; class Alphaproteobacteria; order Rhizobiales; family Rhizobiaceae; genus Rhizobium. The sequence goes on along the minus strand of JAGWJK010000326.1, from coordinate 5,469 downwards.
TTCCGTCCACGAGCACGGGCAGTTCGGCAACCTCGAAGCCTTTCTCGGGCTGCTGCCAAACGAGAGGCCCCGGTTTTGCCTCGGGTTGCGGGTCGCTCAAAGCCAGCCGCATCGACGGCGACAGGCGGGGATCGTCGGCCTTGATGGAAATCCAATAGGTACCGCCGCGTCGGAAAAGGCTGTTGAAGCCATAGGCGCCGTTGCGCTCCCATATCCAGCCGGACGCGCCCACAGTCGTCAGCAATATCAGAGCAACAATCGCGATTAGAAATTTAGATCTGAAAGACATGGCCACCGCTCAAAAATTATAAATTCATCGACAGCAACACGGGCTGACGACCTCATACTTTTCAAGAAATGGTTGTATTTATGGCCGATGTATTGCAACGGCTTGAAATATTAAATCGCTAATATTTGTGTTCGATCACCTGGGCGATCGTCGTACATCCCTCAAGGCGCCTTGGCGGCGTCCATGACGCGCAACTGGACACGGCGCGTGCCCTGCCAGTGGTCGGCCCCGAGGGTGCCGGCGACGTGGAGATGCGATCCGCGCGAAGAGAGCAGCAGGTCGCCCAGCGGCGTCTCCGTGGCGCGGAAGGCTATGCCGTCGAGACGGCCGCCATCCATGGCCTCGAGCGTGATCTTGATATGCGACTGGCCGACAAGGCGCGAATCGCGCAGGCGGTGGCTCGGAAGCGCGAAGATCGGCTGCGGATGGCCGGAGCCATACGGGCCGGCGGTCTCCAATTGATCGATGAGATCGATCGTCGCGCCGCTGGCACCCAGGGCGCCGTCGATTTTCAGTGTCTCGTTGGCGACCAGGCCCGCCACCTGCTTTTCCGCCCTCTCCGTAAAGAAGGATCTCAGCTTGCCGAGATTGGCGCGCTCGACGGAGAGGCCCGCCGCCATCGCGTGGCCGCCACCCTTGCTAAGCAGCCCGGCATCGACGGCAGCACGTACCATCCGGCCCATGTCGAAGCCGGCAATCGAGCGACCGGAACCCGTGCCCTTGCCCATGCTGTCAAAGGCAATCGCGAAGGCGGGGCGGCGAAACCTGTCCTTCAGCCGCGAGGCGATCAGGCCGACAATGCCGGGATGCCAGTTCTCGCGGGCCGTGACGATGACCGACGCGCCGTCACCATTGCCGTATTCCGCCAGCGCCTCGGCTTCCGCCTCCTGCAGCATGGCAGCTTCCATCGCCTGGCGCTCGCGGTTGAGCTCGTCCAGCCGCTCGGCGATCGCCTCGGCCTCCGACGGCACGTCGAGCGTCAGCAGGCGTGCACCGAGCGCGGCATCGCCGATGCGGCCGCCGGCATTGATGCGTGGGCCGATCATGAACCCGAAATGATATGGGGTTACCGGGCCGCCAAGCCCTGCCTTGCGAAACAGGGCCGCCAGACCGGGATTGCCCTGATGGCGGGCGGCGATCAGCCCCTTGACGACATAGGCGCGGTTGAGGCCCTTCAGCGGCACGACATCGCAGACCGTCGCCAAAGCGACGATATCGAGCAAGGCGAGCAGATCGATCGAGCGCACGCGGGCATCGCCCGCCTCACGCAGCAGCCGAAGTGCCGCGACCAGCACCAGGAAGACGACACCTGCGGCGCAGAGATGGCCCTGCCCCGACAGATCGTCCTCGCGGTTCGGATTGACCAACGCATGGCAGTGCGGCAGTTCGTGACCGACCTGGTGGTGGTCGATGACGACGACGTCGATATTCCGCGCCCTTGCCGCTTCCAGCGACTCGAAGCTGGTCGAGCCGCAATCGACCGTGACGACCAGCGTCGCGCCGTTGTCGATAAGCTGATTGATGGCAGCGGGATTTGGCCCATAGCCCTCGAAAATGCGGTCGGGGATATAGATGCTCGCGGATATGCCGAAGTGATGCAGGAAACGATAGAGCAGCGCCGAGGATGCGGCGCCGTCGACATCGTAATCGCCGAAGATTGCCACCGTTTCGTGGTTCTTCACCGCCCGAAGCAAGCGTTGCGCCGCCTTCTCGCAATCGGTGAGCAGATGCGGGTCCGGCATCAAGCCGCGGATGGTCGGGTCCAGGAAGGCCATGGCCTCGTCGACGCCGACGCCGCGACCGGACAACACGCGGGCGATCAGATCAGGCAGGCCATGGGTCTGCGCAATCGCCAACGCCCGGTTCTGACCGGCCTGATCGAGCCGGGACATCCAGCGATTGCCGGAGACGGAGCGCTCAACGCCCAGAAATGCCCGTTGCACGGGATCTGCCGGCTGTTCCACCATCTCTCCAAAATTCAGACGGCACCGCCCCTCAAAGCGCAAGACATGCCGTCAGACTGCTATTCCTTCGGCCGCTCGATGCGGATGACCTGCGGCTCGCCGACAAGATATCCTTCGGTCTTGATCGCCGCGACGGCCTTGCGCACGGAATCCTCGGTCGTCGCATGCGTGACGAGGATGATCGTCTGATGGGCTGATGGCGCAAGATGCTGTTGCGAGCGCTGCACGATCGATTCCAGCGAGATGTGGTTTTCCGCCATGCGGGTCGCGACGCTCGCAAAAACGCCGGTGCGGTCGAGAACCGTCAGGCGGATGAAATAACCGCCCTCGTGGCTCTGGATCTGCGCCTTGCGATAGGGTTCGAGCGCCTTTGCCGGATGACCGAGCACCGGGACGCGCTGCGCGCCTGGCTGGCTTTTCGCAATGTCGGCAATGTCGCCGAGCACGGAAGACGCCGTTGCATTGCCGCCGGCGCCAGGACCGACCATCAGCAATTCGCCGAGAATGTCGGATTCGATCGCCACGGCGTTGGTGACGCCGTCGACCTGGGCGATGACCGAATCGAGGGGCACCATGGTCGGGTGCACGCGCTGTTCGATGCCGGTATCGGTACGCTGGGCAACGCCGAGCAACTTGATGCGGTAGCCGAGATCGGCTGCAGCGCGGATGTCCTCGATCGAGATATTGGTGATCCCTTCGAGATAGATGTCGTCTGCCGCGATGCGATTGCCAAAGGCGAGCGTCGTCAGGATCGCCAGCTTATGCGCCGTATCGTTGCCCTCGATGTCGAAAGCCGGATCGGCTTCGGCGTAGCCGAGACGCTGAGCCTCCTTCAGGCAATCGGCAAAGGACAGGCCCTCCTTCTCCATCCGTGTGAGGATGTAGTTGCAGGTGCCGTTCATGATGCCATAGACGCGGGAAATCGTGTTGCCGGTGAGGGATTCGCGCAATGCCTTGATGACGGGGATGCCGCCGGCGACCGCCGCTTCGAAATTGAGCAGCGCGCCCTTCTCTTCAGCAATTTCGGCAAGCTCGACGCCATGATAGGCAAGCAGCGCCTTGTTGGCGGTGACGACATGCAATCCGCGAGCAAGCGCGGCGCGCACGGCAGCATTGGCCGCACCTTCGGAACCGCCGATAAGCTCGACGAACACATCGATATCGGCCTTCTGGGCCAGATCGACGGGACCGCCGAACCATTCGATGCCGTCGAGATCGAGGCCGCGATCCTTCGTGCGATCCCGTGCCGTGACCGCAATGATCTTGATTGGCCGACCGCAGGTGACGGCCAGTTCGTTGGCGCGCGTCTGGATGATGCGGACAAGCGAGGCACCAACGGTGCCCAAGCCCGCAATGCCGATTTTGAGGGCATCTGCCATGGATAATTCCTGATCAATGTCTTGGGACGGCAGCCGCGGGAACGGCTGCCGCGAAAATTACGAACGGTGAGCGTTCAGCGAAATCACATTATGCATGGTCTCGTCCGCCGTGGAGAGGAAGCGCTTCAGATTGCGCGCCGCCTGGCGGATGCGATGTTCGTTCTCGACCAGCGCGATGCGGACGTAATCGTCGCCCTGTTCGCCGAAACCGACGCCCGGAGCAACCGCGATGTCGGCCTTTTCCACCAGCAGCTTGGAGAATTCCAGCGAGCCGAGATGACGGAACTTTTCCGGGATCTTCGCCCAGGCGAACATGGTCGCTGCCGGCGGCGGCACGTCGAAGCCCGCCTTGCCGAAGCTGTCCACCAGAACGTCGCGGCGACGCTTGTAGATGTTGCGCACCTCGGCGATATCGGAACCATCGCCGTTCAACGCATGCGTCGCCGCCACCTGGATCGGCGTGAAAGCGCCGTAATCCAGATAGGACTTCACGCGGGTCAAAGCGGCGATCAGCCGCTCGTTGCCGACGGCAAAGCCCATGCGCCAGCCGGGCATGGAGAAGGTCTTCGACATCGAGGTGAACTCGACCGTCACGTCCATGGCGCCCGGTACTTCGAGTACCGACGGCGGCGGGTTGTTGTCGTCGAAATAGATCTCCGAATAGGCAAGGTCGGACAGCACGATGATGTCATGCTTCTTGGCGAAGGCGATGACGTCCTTGTAGAAATCGAGCGTCGCAATGTAGGCCGTCGGATTGGACGGGTAGTTGAGGATCAGCGCCAGCGGCTTCGGGATCGAATGGCGCACGGCGCGCTCCAGCTGCGGCAGGAACTTGTCATCCGGCTCGACCTGCATCGAGCGGATGACGCCGCCTGCCATCAGAAAGCCGAAGGCGTGGATCGGATAGGTCGGATTCGGGCAAAGAATGACATCGCCCGGCGCCGTGATCGCCTGCGCCATATTGGCGAAGCCTTCCTTCGAACCGAGGGTGGCGACCACCTGCGTATCCGGATTAAGCTTCACGCCGAAGCGGCGGGCATAATAGGAGGCCTGCGCGCGGCGAAGACCGGGAATGCCCTTGGACGAGGAATAACGGTGCGTGCGCGGATCCTGAACGACTTCGCACAGCTTGTCGACGATGGCTTTGGGGGTCGGAAGATCAGGATTGCCCATGCCGAGGTCGATGATATCGGCCCCGCCCGCTCGCGCGCTGGCCTTCAAACGGTTGACCTGTTCGAAGACGTAGGGCGGCAAGCGCCGGACTTTATGAAACTCTTCCATCTCTTTCCCCATGGGATAGCGGTTCCCATAACCGCAATGAAGTTCGTCTGTCTCCCGGACAGCCGCGATACGAACTCCGGAATCGCGGCGCCGAAACTATCCTGACGCGAAGGATACGGTGATTCTTTGGCGGAGGCAGGCGAATAACGCCCTAAACCCAGGAAGAAACATCGAAACTCGGCCTATCCGCACGCTTTGCGTCCAAATCGCCGGAAACGCAAGGCTAATTCTGCGTCTGAGCGGGGGTCGGGTCCGCCGGCGCCTGGCTCTGCTGATGGATTTGCGTCAGCGTATCCTGGCCATGTTCGGCAGCAAGCTTGCGCATGTCGGCGACGCGCTTCTGATACTCGGCTTCAGAGATAGCACCGGAAGCGCGCTGGTTGCCGAGCGCTGTCAGCTGCTTGCCGATATCGGAGGCCTGCTGGTCATTGATCTGGACATTGGCGGCCGTCAGCGGACCGTTGAACGAAGGATAGCCATCCTTGTAGTGCTGCTGCGTGCTGCCCTGGTCGACCGGTTTGCCCTCTTCGGACTTCACCACGACGGACTGCGGAGC
>JAGWJK010000325.1 GCA_028865845.1 Rhizobiaceae bacterium | reverse complement strand
AGTATCTGTGAATTGCTTTCTCAAATGCTGGGAATGTTACCTGTCTACTGATTGTTGGTTCGATGTGAGATCAATCCATCAGAACAGCACGCGGGACCTTAACTCCTCGAAACGACTGTTCCTCCACTCCGTTGCACAAAGGATCATCATCGTGGCAACCGTCTCGCAAACTCAGGTCTATGCTCCCGCACCGGCTGAGGGTACTCGTGCTCAAACGCTGACGCTGCTTGCACTCGCGCTCGGCAGCTTCTCGATCGGAACGTCGGAATTTGCCAGCATGGGCATTATTCAGCTGTTTTCGGATAGTCTTGGCATCAGCGTGCCGGAAGCCACCAATGCGATCACCGCTTACGCTTTCGGTGTCGTGATTGGTGCTCCGCTGGTGACGCTTGCCGCCGCCCGGCTCAATCGCCGCACGCTTCTCATTCTTCTCATGGGCCTCTTCATCCTTGGCAACGTGCTATCAGCCGTGGCTTCGAACCTTGGTTTGCTGATGCTGGCACGCTTTATCAGCGGTTTGCCCCAAGGTGCTTATTTCGGCGCCGGCGCGGTGGTTGCGTCCTACATCGTCGGGCCCGGCCAGGCCGGCAAGGCTTTCGCGATCGTGATGACCGGGCTTACCGTTGCGACCATTGTCGGATCGCCGCTTGCCACGTTCCTCGGCCAGACGATCGGTTGGCGTGAAACCTATCTCGCCGTTGCGGCATTCTCCACCCTTGCGCTCGGCGCTATCTGGCAGTGGGTGCCACGCACCAAAGCACTCCACGGCGTCTCCGTCATTCAGGAGGTCTCCGCGTTGCGCAAGGGGCGGGTATGGGGTGTCATGCTCGTCGCCGCTGTCGGTGTCGCCAGCATTTTCGCGGTCTATACGTTCATCGCGCCTCTGGTGACCGACGTCGTCAAGCTCGCGCCTGAGATGATCCCGACAGCGCTCGCCCTGTTCGGTATCGGCATGACGGCCGGCAATATCTATGGCGGCAGGCTCGCCGATCGGTATCCGGCTCGTGGCATTGCCATCGGCTTCGGCAGCGCGCTTCTCATTCTTGCCGCACTCGCCGTTAGCGGCGCCAACCCTTGGGTCTTCTTCCCGGCCATGTTCGGCGTGGGAGCTGCAATGATGGCCGCAATTCCCACGATCCAAGTGCGCCTCACCCGGTTTGCTCCCGAAGCTCCGAGCCTGATGGGCGCCATGAACCTCGCCTCGTTGAATGTCGCCAATGCCATCGGTGCCTGGGCAGGCAGCGTTACGATCGCTGCGGGTTACGGTCTCCTCTCCGCCGCCTGGGCCGGCTTCGCGGTCACGTCGGTCGGACTGGTGATCTTCGGTCTTACGCTACTGCAACGACGCCGGTGAGATGGCTGGCCGAAGTCCGGCGGCGGAACATGCCGATCGGGCCTGCCGTGGAGAGCCAAGTCCTCGCACGTGCCTCGACAAGCATCGCACCGGTGATAAATATATTGTGCGATGCAGCGTTCAACGGCGAGGTCGAGAAGAGGATATATGCGGCATACCCGGTCAGATGTGCGGACGCGATCCCGAGCGGAACTCGGGGTGGCGGTGTCAAAGAGGGTCGGTCTCAGATCGACCGAAATCGCCGACCGGAATTTCCGCGTGGTTCTGGAGGCCATTCGGCGCTTCGGCCCTTTGACGAGGCTGGAACTCGGACGGCGGACCGGCCTGAGTGGACCGGGCATCACTAATATATTGCGGCGCTTGGAAGACGATGGTCTCGTGTCCTCCAGAAGGCGCAGGGATGCCTCGGCAAGCACGTCCTCCACCGAATTCGCGTTGAACCCGGACGGCGCCTTCTCGATCGGGATTCGCTGGGGCAATGCTCGTCCGGAAGCGGTTCTGGTCGATCTCAGCGGCCAGATCCGCCAGAGAACGACAATCGATCCGGCAAAGGGGCTGCTCGCCTGCATCGAAAACGCTGCCTGTCGGCTCCTGACTGAAGCCATTGCGACGGCCCGCCTCGTGGGTATTGGCATTGCCGCCAATTCCGTGGATGAAATCGATATTGCTTCGATGGAGCTTGGCTCGCGGTCCCTCCCTGTTTTTAAGGAGCGTGACTGCGTCGCGGCGGTGCTGGCGGAGCGGACGATCGGCGGCCCGATGCCGGAGGGCGGCCTGGTGATGGTCATTATCGACGATACGGTGGAGGCGGCCCTTCTCGTTCGTGGCGTACCCTTCGCCGGCATGCATGGCCGGGCGGGCAGCATCGGCGCCATGCGGACCGGGCCGGACCATATCAGGCTTGATAGTGTCGTCGGTCTCCGCGCCCTGGAAACGAGCCTTGCGACGGACGAGTTTGCGGCGCTGCTTTCCGGCGAGGAATTGCCGATGTCGGCCGCGGTATCGGACTGGGTGAAGAACGCGGCTGGTCACCTGCTCGACGCCATCGTGGCGACTGCGGGTTTTCTTGCCCCCGGCGCCATCCTGATCGGCAGTGACTTGCCGCGTGGCGTTGTCGAAGCATTGATCCATCAAATGTCGATCGAGCGCCGCAACACCACCATCCGACCATTTCTGACGCCATGGATATCGCCGATCCGGCCAGCAAGCTTCAATGGCGGCGGCATCGCGATCGGTGCCGCCCTGTTACCCTTTTTCGATGCGCTGCTGCCATCGCCGACGGCAGGATGAACGGCGCACCTCACCACTGACCGGTTTCGGGCGCCGCTTGCGGATCAATCGACCGCTTCATCCTTGTGGCTTAAGTCCGATGCCATCGCCTTGTCGAGCACCTTCTGGATATTCGCGGCGCGGCGGAAGGACGGCTCCTGCGTCTTGCCCGCCCTGACCGCCTGTACGAAGCGTTGATAGTTGGTGTCGACGGGATCGAACGGGATGTCGCGCCACGTGGCGGTGTTGACGTCAGCGCCCAGGCAGGCGCGCAACGTCGATTGGCCGGTATCGTAAATCATTTCGATCGAACCGGTTTCCCCATAGACACGCAGCCGCAGCTGATCGAGCTGTCCGGCGGCGGTGCGCGTCGCCTGGATCGTGCCAATCGCGCCGGAGGTAAAGTCGACATTCATGGTGAAGCTGTCATTGGCATCGAGATCGTATTCGCCGATTTTGTCGCCCGGCGCCTTGGAAAACGTCTTCAGCCGCCCAAAGACATGCGCGACGTCGAGCCCCGAGCCGTAGGACGCGAAGTCGACGATGTGAATGCCGATATCGCCAAGCGCGCCGTTCGAGCCATGCTTCTTGCTGAGACGCCACAGCCACTTGCTTTCCGTCTTCCAATCGCCCCAGGCATTGCCGACAAGCCAGCTCTGCAGATGCGACGCCTCGACATGGCGAACGGCGCCGATTTCTCCGGCCAAGACCATCTGCCGGCCTTTTTGCAGGGCAGGCGAGTTGCGATAGGTGAAATTGACCATGCCGACCTTGCCCGATTTCTCGATCGCTTCCGTCATTTCCATGGCTTTGCCGGCGTCGGTCGCCAGCGGCTTTTCGCAGAAGACGTGTTTGCCGGCGGCGATGGCCTGCATCGTGGTGGGGTGATGGACACGGTCCGGCGTGACATTGGCAACGGCATCGAACTCGCCCCAGGCGAGTGCCTCCTCAAGCGACGCGAACTGGTTCGGGATGCCGTGCAGGCCGCAGAAGGTCGCAAGCCGTTCGGGAATAACGTCGACACCGCCGACGACGCTGACGCCCTCGATCGCCTTGAAACTTGTCGCATGCCTATCGGCCATGCCGCCGGTGCCAAGAATAAGTAAGCGCATGATGTCCTCCCATAGGATCGTTGCTCCGCGTCAAGCACTCAAGCTCGAGCAAACGGCAGACGCGGTAGAGCCGCTTCGAGCTTCACCGTTCAAAAGTTGTGAGATGAGGTGTTCCAGTTCTGCCGCCGGGCGCTATGTTTTCCTAAAAATCGCCATTTTTCGCTCCTCCCAGGTTCCGGCTTGACATCAAATCAAAGTAACTTAATCTAATCAATGCAGCACGGAAATGAGGATAGGTCAACAGATCAAACCTGCTGTATTTGCCAAAATGGGGGAGGAGAACCCATCATGATGAAGTCTATTGTCAGCGCCTTGGCGCTGAGCACGATGCTATTTGCAGTGCAGTCCGGCCATGCCCAGGAACTGGCGACAAAAGACAGAATAGGGTTGGAAAACGCTCCGAAGTCTTTGATCGTCCGACTGACAAACGACAGTCCGAACAATGCCGACCCGGCAATCGCCGACGGTTATCAGAAGTTGTTTGTGGAATTCATCAAGAAACATCCCGACTGGAAGCTGCAGCTGCAGTTCATGTCTGCCGACATCGGTACGGAACAGGCGAAGATGCTCGAACAGGCTAAGGCCGGCAACGCGCCGGATTGCGCCTCCGTCGACTCGTTCGTGCTGTCGCAATTCATGGTCAACCATGTGCTTGCCGACTTCTCGCCCTATTTCAGCAAGGATGAAGTTGCCGACCTATTTCCGTTCATCCGCAACGGCATCACCGATAAGGACGGCACGATCCGCGCCTGGTGGTGGGATACCGACCTTCGCGTGCTCTATCGCAACAAGTCCATCGTTCCGGACGCGCCGCAGACCTGGGACGACCTGAAGAAGGCTGCCCTTGCGTCGAAGGACCAAGGCATGGAAGGCGTTATCTTCAATGCCGGCCGTTATGAAGGCTCCACCTTCGACTGGCTGGCGAACTACTGGGCGCTTGGCGGTCAGTTGGTCGATGACAGCGGCAAGCCGATTTTCGGGGAAGGCGACAATAAGGTCAAATTCCTGAAAGCGTTGAACTATTACAAGGATCTGGTCGATTCGGGTGCAGCACCGAAACGCGTCACCACGATCGGCAACTATGACGATCTGAATGCCGCGGCGGCAGCCGGCACCTCGGCGTTGTTCATCGGCGGAAACTGGCAATATGCCCAGTTGAAAGCGACGCTCGATGAAGACGAGTTCAACAAATGGACCTTCTCTCCGATCCCCGGGCCGACCGCCGACAAGCGCTCGACCGGCACCGGCGGCTGGACGATAGCCTCCTTCAGCAAGGACAAGGAAAAGGTCGAGATGTGCGCCAATCTCGCCCGAGAGGTCTACATGGGGCCGGCCAATGCCCTGCAGCAGCAATTGCCGACCCGCAAGTCGCTGTTCGACAAATATCCGGTCTTCGCAACCGACGCCAACAAGACCTTCGCGGCCGCGTTGGCAAATGGACAGGCTCGTCCGGGTGCGCCGATCTATCCTGAAATCTCCAACCAGATTCAGATCATGATGGGCGATGTTCTATCCGGAACCAAGCAGCCGGAAGCCGCGCTCGACGCAGCCTTCACGGCAACGATGGAGGCCTACAAGCGCCTCTAGCCGAACAATGATCGGGAGGCGGCGCTTCGTCATCGATAGCGCCGCCAACGTCCATTCGAACCATTCGGATAGAGAAAGCAGATGAGCCCAATTGCAATGGAGGCCCCGGTGGGCCAACGACGCGGATTCCTTCTGCGCAGCTTTGCAGGCGCGCCGCTTCCGTGGATCATGCCTGTCATCCTGGTCATCGGCGTATTCTACCTTTACCCGGTGCTTGACGTCTTCCGTTTGTCGCTGACCAATGCGACGCTGATCGGCGAGAATTCGGACTACACGCTGGATTCGATCCGCAATATGGTACGCTCGCCGCAACTGCCCGACATTCTGTGGGCGACGCTGATCTTTGTCGGCGGCAGCGTGGTCGGCCAGCAGATTCTCGGGCTGGCGGTAGCCGTTGTCGTCGTTCGCGGCGAAAAACGCGGGCTGTTCGGCACGACCATTCTTCGCACGACGGCCCTGGTTGCCTGGGTGGTGCCGGGCATTGCCGGCGGCATTATCTGGCAGATGTTGTTCAGCGAGG
>JAGWJK010000324.1 GCA_028865845.1 Rhizobiaceae bacterium | reverse complement strand
ATCCTCGAAGGCATCCTAGAAACCGCGCTCTATGCTGACGATCTCGACGCTGCCGAAGCCTTTTACGGCGACATTCTCGGGCTTGAGAAGATCACGCGTGCCGGCAACCGCCATGTCTTCTATCGCTGCGGGCCGGGCGTGCTGTTGATCTTCAATCCGGCAGAGACGATAAAGCCGCCGTCGCCGGGCTCGCTGCCCGTTCCGCCACATGGCACGAGTGGCCACGGCCATGCCTGCTTCCGGGTTGCCGACAACGATATCCAGGCGATGGCGGACAGGCTGACTACAGCCGGCATCGCCATCGAAGCCGATTTTCACTGGCCGAACGGCGGCCGCTCGATCTACTTCCGCGATCCGGCCGGCAACAGCTTGGAATGCGCGGAACCCCGCATCTGGGGCATCTGACAGGACAGGATATGCGCAAGCTCGATACCAAGACCATCGTCGTCGCCAGCCACAATGCCGGCAAGATCCGCGAGATCCAGGATCTCATCGGCCCGCTCGGTTTTACCGCCAAGTCGGCCGCCGATCTGAATTTCATCGAGCCGGACGAAACCGGCACGACATTCGAGGAAAATGCGACCATCAAGGCGCTGGCCTCGGCCCATGCTTCCGGGCTCCCTGCCCTCTCCGACGATTCCGGCCTGGTGATCGATGCGCTCGGCGGCGATCCGGGCGTCTATACAGCCAATTGGGCGGAGACGGCCGACGGCACCCGCGATTTCGCCATGGCGATGCAGAAGGTCGAGACCGCGCTGGAGAAAGCCGGCGCGATGTCGCCGGAAAGCCGCTCGGCGCGCTTCGTCAGCGTGCTTTGCCTCGCCTGGCCGGATGGCCATACCGAACTTTTTCGCGGTGAAGTCGAAGGCACCGTCGTCTGGCCGCCCCGCGGCACGCAAGGGTTCGGCTACGATCCGGTATTCCAGCCGCAGGGCTATGAGACGACCTTCGGCGAGATGAGCGCGGAGCAGAAGCATGGGTGGAAGCCCGGCGAGCCGCAGGCGCTGTCGCACCGTGCCCGCGCCTTCAAGACCTTTGTCGAAACCTGCCTGGAGGCGTAAGCTCAAACTCGTGGACATCATGGAACCGCAAATTTCGACGCGCGAGGCGCTTTTGCTTCCCGATACCGGCGAGCCCGGCTTCGGCGTCTACGTGCACTGGCCGTTCTGCGCGGCCAAGTGTCCCTATTGCGATTTCAACAGCCATGTCCGCCACCAGCCCGTGGATCAGGAGCGCTATGTTGCTGCCTTCCTGAAGGAGATGGCATCGATGCGGGCGATCAGCGGCCCGAAGACGGTGACCAGCATTTTCCTCGGCGGCGGCACGCCCTCGCTTATGAAGCCGGAAACGGTCGGCGCCGTGCTCGATGGCATCTCCAGGCACTGGCACGTGCCTGATGGCATCGAGATCACCATGGAGGCCAATCCTTCCAGCGTCGAGGCCGAACGTTTCCGCGGTTACCGCGCCGCCGGCGTCAACCGGGTGTCGATGGGCGTACAGGCCTTGAACGACCGCGATCTTAAGTTTCTCGGCCGTCTGCACGATGTCGCCGATGCTCTGAAGGCGATCAAGCTCGCGCGCGAGATCTTCCCGCGCATGTCCTTCGATCTCATTTATGCCCGTCCGAACCAGACCGTGGATGAATGGGAACGGGAGCTGCGCGAGGCGATTTCCTACGCGGTCGACCACCTCTCGCTCTATCAGCTGACCATCGAGGAAGGCACGCCCTTCTTTGGCCTGCATAAGGCCGGCAAGCTCATCGTGCCGGACGGCGACCAATCGGCCCTGCTCTACGAGGCGACACAGGCGATTACCGAGAGCGAAGGCATGCCGGCCTACGAGGTCTCCAACCATGCCCGCCCCGGCGCTGAGAGCCGCCACAACCTCACCTATTGGCGCTATGGCGACTATGCCGGCATCGGCCCCGGCGCCCATGGCCGGCTGACGCGCGGCCACGAGAAATTCGCGACCGCAACCGAGCGCAAGCCGGAAAGCTGGCTCGATATGGTCGAGCGCGACGGCCACGGCATGGTCGACCAGGAAACGCTGGGCTTCGAGGAGCAGGCCGATGAATTGCTGCTGATGGGCCTGCGCCTGAAAGAGGGCATCGATCTTGTCCGATGGCAACAACTCTCAGGCCGGGAGCCCGATCCGCAGCGCGAGGAGTTCCTGCTGCAGCACGGCTTCATCGAGCGCCTGGGCAATTCCCGCCTGCGCTGCACGCCGGCGGGAATGCTGATCCTCGATTCGGTGGTCGCCGATCTCGCCTGCTAAGCCTGTCGGGCTTTATCTCGTTCCGCCGCTGCCGCGCTTCTCTTCGTGAAGGAAAGCAGCCGCCCGTCGATTGCCGCAAGGCCGATGGCGATCATTGCCATGCCGATGAAATGTTTCATCTGCAGCTGCTCGCCAAGGATCATCGCGCCGAGAAGGATAGCGCTGACGGGAATGAGGAAGGTGACCAGCATCAGATTGGTCGCTCCGGCCGTCGCCAGAATCCGAAAGAACAGCACGTAGGCGATCGCGGTCGAGAGCAGTGCCAGTCCGGCAAGCGCTGCCCAGGTCTCCCCCGATGGGATGGCGAGCGTCCAGGGTCGATCGGCAATGAGGGCAATCGGCAAAAGCAGGATGGTCGACGCCGTCACCTGCCCCGCCGCGGGGATGATCGGCGCCAGCCCCATGCGGCGGAAGCGGCGGCCAAAGATGCCTGCCAGTGAATAGGAGAATGCGGCGCCGAGGACAGCAAGCTGCGGCAGCACGTTCGAGCCGAGGCTGCTCAGAACCGCCGGGCCGATCATCAAGGCGACGCCGGCAAAACCGACGACGACCCCGAGAAGGCGATTGCCGGTCATCTTCTCATCCGCCGTCAGGACATGCGCGACGACGACCGCAAAGAGCGGCGTGGTGGCATTGAGGATCGAGGCAAGCCCGCTCGCAATGTGCGTTTGTCCCCAGACGATCAGCAGGAAGGGGATGGCATTGTTGAGAAGGCCCATGCCGAAAAAGGCGGCCCAGATACGGCCGTCGCGCGGCATGGCCTGCCCCATCAGCCGCACGATAATGTTCAACGCGATCGCCGCCAGCGCGACGCGCGCGGTAACGATGGTAAACGGCGGCAATTCGCGCACCAGAATGCCATTGAAGAGGAACGAGCCGCCCCAGAGAACCGATAGGGCCAGCAGCATGCCCCATTCGGCAGCACCCATCGATTTCTGTGCCATGACGATGAACCTCGTATCCTGTTGAGTTATTCTCGATGGAAGCTGAAATTCGCTTTCTTGCCAACCACCGATAGTAATGAGATAATCCCTCGAATATCAGAGTCTGGCAAACGAGTCTTTTTCGCCTTATCGTTTAGAATAACTCAATCGTCATGGATCAGCTTCCCTCTCTTTCGGCGCTCCGCGCCTTTGAAGCCTCGGCTCGGCATCTGAGCATGACCGCCGCGGCCAGGGAGTTGCATGTGACGCCGGGTGCCGTCAGCCTGCAGGTGCGCGATCTTGAAACCGCGCTCGGCGTCCGGCTTTTCGAGCGCCGCGCCCGGGGCCTCGCGCTGACTGCCGATGGCGCGGATTATTCCGCGGCGCTGCGCACGGCCTTCCGCCTGGTGCGTGAAGCGACGGCGGCGCTGACGACGCGGGCACGCGACGGCGTGATCACGGTTACCTGTACGGCCGGTTTCGCCACGCACTGGCTGGTGCCTCGGCTGCTGCGTTTCGAGCAGGCGCATCCCGACATCGACATCAGGATCAGCGCCTCGCACCGGATGATGGATTTCCAGCGCGACGGCATCGACATCGCCATCCGCCACGGTCTCGGCGGCTATGAAGGTTTGGCAAGCGAGCGGCTGCTCGATGACGAGTATCTGCCGATCTGCACGCCCGAACTTGCCGCAAGCCTTGGCCCCTCGCCCGCGGCGGATGCGCTCGAGGGGTTCACCTTGATCCATGACGTCTACCGGCGTGACTGGCAGCTCTGGCTTGAAGCTGCAGGTGCTGCCAAGGTCGACGGCACACGAGGGCCAATCTTTACCGATGGCACCGGCGCGTATCACGCCATGAAGGCCGGGCTCGGTATTGCGCTGATGCGCCGCTCCTTTGTCGAGGTGGAACTAGCGGACGGCGCCCTCGTGGCGCCCTTCCCGCTCGGTCTGGCCAGCGCCTTTGCCTATCACCTCGTCTATCCGCCGACCGCACTGGAGCGGCCGGCGATCGCCGCCTTCCGGGCATGGCTGTTTTCCGAGGTCTCCCACACGACCCCGCGCGTATAGCCCGATATCAGCTGTGATGCGTGATGCCGCCCTTGAACAGGCCGCCGGTTCTCGTCTCCAGGAATGTGTCGAGCGGGATGCGTTCCTGGTGCAGGAAGCCAGTCGCGGGCAACCGGCCAGCGCGTACCAGTTCTATGACGGCAACGACCGAGGCCGAAGTAGTCCATGAAATGGCAGTGCGGCGCTCTCCGGCAATCTCGATCGGGTAATAGGCGCGGACGAACTCGCGGCGGCGCAGATTGCCGTTGATGGTGCCTTCCGCCGACACATGGACATAAACGACGTCGTCGTCGACCGGCGGCTTCGCCTCGGTCAGTATCTCGCCTGCAAGCTTGCGGCGATCGCGCATCAGCAACTCATGGAAGAAGAAGTTCATCAACTCCATATGCCCGGGGTAACGCATGGTCTTGTAATCGAGATTTTCGACCCGGCCGAGCATGGTGGTGCACATTGTTCCAAGGCCGCCCGAAGTGGTGAAAGCTTCGAGCTTCACGCCGTTCACATAAAGCGTCTCGTGCCACTCCATCGGCGAGACCATCTTGCGCACGCCACCTTCAATCACCTCGCAATCGTTCAGATATTCGTTGACCACGCCTTCCGGCGACCAGTTGAAGGCGTAACCCAACAGTCCGGTCGGATTCTGCGGCAAAGCTCCGACGCGCATGCGTATGGAACGGCAGCAATCGAACCCGTCGGCGAGGCTCGCGCCGACTATGCCGACGAAACCGGGTGCCAGGCCGCATTGAGGCGCCATGAGGCCGGTCGCGCTTTCGGAGAGCGCGATGATGCCGTTGGTGGTCAGCACATCCTCGGTCAAATCGAAATAATGAATGCCGGCGCGATGGGCGAGCCGGGCAAGCTCCGCATTCAGATGAAACGGCAGGCAGGAAAGCACGGCATCGACGCGGGAGAAGAGATTTTCGATCAGGATGGAATCGGAGACGTCGCCCGCCTCGCAGGCAAAGGGCACGGCCGTTGCCGGCATCTGCGCATCGACGCCGGTGACACTGAAGCCGCTTTCATGCAACAAGGTCGCGGCAAGCCGCCCGACCTTGCCAAGGCCGAGAACGGCAATTCTTTCAAAACCCATCGATGTCCTCCCAAATGGTGGCCGTATCTCCTCCGACCGGCCATCTCTTTCCGTAATACGAGCGCTTGCCTGAAAGCCGACGCGCAAGCTGCAGTATCTATTTCAGACAGCTACAGAATAAAAGTCTCATAAATGAAAACGGCCGGCGATGAAGCCGGCCGTGGATAAAACAATGTCAAAATCAATGATTATTCGTTGATCAGGCGCTTCAGAAGCTCGATTTCGTGGGACAGCTTGCTGTCGCCGGAAATCAGCTCTTCGATCTTGCGAACAGCGTGCAGCACCGTCGTATGATCGCGGCCACCGAAACGACGGCCGATCTCCGGAAAGGAGCGCGGGGTCAGCGTCTTCGACAGATACATGGCGATCTGGCGCGGCTTGACGATGACGCGCGTGCGGCGGTTGGACACCAGTTCCTGCCGCGAGACGTTGTAGTGCCGCGCGACGATGCGCTGGATATCCTCGATGCGGACACGACGCGGTTCGCCGGAGCC
>JAGWJK010000323.1 GCA_028865845.1 Rhizobiaceae bacterium | reverse complement strand
GCAGGCGCATCGCGTAGGTCACGAGGTGCAAATCGAGATAAGCGATCTTGGAGATGGCATCGAATTTCCGGAAAGGATCTTCGAACCCTTCTTCACGACCAAGCAACATGGAATGGGAATGGGTTTGGCTATCTGCCGTTCGATCGTCGAGTCACATGGTGGCCGGCTATGGGCCGAAAAGAATGAACCGCGCGGCGCGCGGTTCGTTTTCACCTTACCAATTGCAACGAAAGCTGCGTCATGACGAACGAAGACCATGTCGTTGTCATCGTGGACGATGACGGACGCGTCCGGGAAGGGCTCGAAGAGCTGCTCGAGGCGCATGGACTGCGTGCCATCGCCTTTGGCTCCGCCGGCGAATATGTGAGCGCAGAGAAACCGGATGCTCCCGCCTGCCTCGTTCTCGATGTCGAATTGCCCGATATCAACGGCCTGGAATTGCAGCGACAGATCGCAGAGGGAGACCATCCGCCAATCGTCTTCATCACCGGACATGGCGATATCCCATCGTCGGTGCGCGCGATCAAGGACGGCGCGGTGGATTTCCTGACCAAACCCTTCAGCGATGCGGACCTCATGGCCGCGGTTCATACGGCCATTTCCGAGGATCGGAAGCGACGATCGGATCGGGCTGAATTGAGCCGGTTGAGGCAGAGATATCTCGAACTCACGCCCCGGGAGCGCGAGGTCCTGCCGCTGGTGGTCAGCGGCCTCCTCAACAAGCAAGCGGCATCGGAACTGGGGATCAGCGAAGTCACGCTGCAGATTCACAGAAGGAATGTGATGCAGAAAATCGGAGCAGCATCGCTCGCCGATCTCGTGCGCATAGCGGAGAGATTGAGGATACCGATCACCCATTCACGCCGGTCGGGAGGACATTGACCATGGAGCAGACCAGACCGATCGTTGCCGTGGTCGATGACGACCCAAGGCTGCTCGAGTCGCTGGAGGAGCTTCTGGAATCGGCCGGCTATGCGGCCTATTGCTTCCGTTCCGCAACGCATTTGCTCGTGCATGGCCTGGCGGATCTGGACCTGCTGATTACCGATATCGGAATGCCCGGCACGAACGGTTTCGAGCTTCGCGACCTGGTGAAGGACGCACGCCCGGAACTGCCGGTCTTTCTGGTGACGGGTCGCCATGAAATCGCCGATCAGGGACGCGCCCAAGGCATAAGCGGCTTTTTTCGCAAGCCTTTTGATGCCCCTGCGCTGCTCGTCGCGATCGCAGACGCTTTGGAAAAATCGAGAAATGGAGGGTGACATGAGAGTTGAGCCGCCGTCGCGGACATCGGCACCGCTATTATCGCAGCCGAAATTTGACCCAAAACAGCCAATCGTCATCATTGTCGACGACGATGCGGCCGTCCGGGAGGCCTTGTCGGAGTTGATCTTCTCGGCGGGCTTCCAGACCGTCAGCTTCGCCTCGACCCGTGAAGTCCTCGACGCCGAGATATTGGATAGCCCGGGCTGCCTGATCCTCGATGTGCGCATGCCGGGAGCAAGCGGCCTGCATCTCCAGCACCATCTTGCCGAGAGCGGCAACGCCAAGCCAATTATCTTTCTCACTGGGCATGGCGATATTCCGATGACCGTTCAGGCGATGAAAGCCGGCGCGGTCGATTTCCTGACCAAGCCGGTGCGGGATCAGACCCTGCTCGATGCGGTAATCGCTGGTATCGCCCTCGACGCAGCGCGACGGGCGGAGGCGCTGGTGGTCAAACGCAACATCGAGCGTCTGGCGACGTTGACGCCTCGCGAACGCGAGATCCTCCGCGAAGTCGCGCTTGGACGCCTCAACAAGCAGATCGCCTTCGATTTCAGCATCAGTGAGCCGACGGTCAAGCTCCATCGCGCCAACGTCATGCGCAAGATGGAAGCCGCTTCGATCGGCGAGTTGATCCGAGCGTGGGAGACCCTGCCCGCAGCAATGCGCCAAGCCGGTTCGAGCTAATCTTCGGGATGATTTACTCCGCAGATTAGGACTGCTCTCAACGAGGTTCAGACCGCCTTCGAGGCGCATCTGCTCCAATCGTGCTGCGAAACCGGCCGCTCTTACCTTGCGATCGTCTGTCAAATGAGCCTATGAGAGGGAGCGTATCCCCTCCTCGCGACTCTGCCTTCCCTCCTCGACGAGCCAGTCGCGCACGCGTCGGGCTTGCGCGCTGAGCTCCCTCGATCGCGGCCAGACGATGTAGAATGCCATATTGGTATTCAGGACATGTCCACCCACGGAAACCAGGGCTCCAGACCGAAGCTGCCCTTCGATCAGATGTTGCCATCCGAGCGCTACGCCTTCGCCCGCCAACACCGCCTGTATGACGAGAACGTAATCGTTGATGGTCAGCCGTCTGGGCTGGGCTGCATACCGCAAGCCGGCGCTCGCAAACCATTCGGACCAATCGCAGGCGGGCCTGACCGGTTCTTCCAGATGGATCAGCGGCAGTGTCAGGAGATCTTGCGGGTGATGTGGATGCCCTCGCTTTTCGATGAAACCGGGGCTGGCCACGGGGAATACGATTTCCGGTGCAAGCAAGGCGGTATGATAGCGCGGCCAGTTTGCGGGATCGCCGCCGCGAATGCCGAGCGGGATCGGCTCCTCGTCCAGATCGAGATCGCGCACGCTCGTCTGGATGCGCAGATCGATATCGGGAAGATCGGCGCGCAGGCGCGCCAGACGCGGCAGCATCCACATCGAGCCGAAAGCGGTCGACGCCGCCAGCGTGACGTTGGATTCCCGCCCTTTCGTGCGAATATCCTCCGCCGACTTCTGAATGCGCGACAGGCCTATGATCACATCCAAATGGAACCGCTCGCCGATATCGGTCAGTTCAACATTGCGGTGCTCGCGGTGGAAGAGCGGCACGCCGAGCTGGTCTTCAAGCTTTCGCACCGCAAGCGAAACGGCAGCCTGCGTCATGCCAAGCTCCTCGGCCGCCCGACTGAAGTTTTGATGCCGCCCGGCAGCCTCGAAAATGATCAATGCCGAGGCGGAAGGTAACAGTCTTCGAAATGTTTCCATAAGCTCAGCTTATACAGATACCAAGTTTTTTCCAGCATTACAGGAGCTCAAGTTCATCCTAGCCTTCGTTCGGGTTATGGAGGCGGACATGAGTGAGGCACTGATCGACGAGAAGGCCGGGAGACGGGGACGCAGCGGTCGATCCGCGCGCCGAGACGGAGCGGCAAAGCCGCATGGCGTTCCCTACATTATCCGCAACATACCGACATATGACATCCTTTCAGAGGGTAACCTTGAAAAGATCGAACGCACGGCGGATCGTATTCTCGCCGAGATCGGCATCGAATTTCGCGACGATCCCGCCTGCCTGGACCACTGGAAACGTGCGGGAGCTCATGTGGACGGCGTCCGTGTGCGGTTCGAGCCGGGCATGCTGCGGGAGATCGTCGCGACCGCCCCGAGCGAATTTACGCAGCATGCGCGCAATCCCGCCAATAGCGTCCAGATCGGCGGCGACAAGGTCGTTTTCTCTCCCGCATACGGTTCGCCCTTCGTCATGGACCTCGACAAGGGTCGCCGTTACGGCACGATCGAGGACTTCCGGAACTTTATCAAGCTCGCCCAGGCGAGTCCGTGGCTGCATCATTCCGGCGGCACGATCTGCGAGCCGGTGGACGTGCCCGTCAACAAGCGCCATCTCGATATGGTCTACAGCCATATCAAATATTCCGACCGCGCCTTCATGGGCTCGGTGACCGCCGAGGAGCGCGCCGAGGACTCGATCGAAATGACGCGAATCCTGTTCGGCGCCGACTTCGTCGACCAAAACTGCGTCATCCTCGGCAACGTCAACGTCAATTCGCCGCTCGTCTGGGATGGGACGATGACGAGGTCGTTGCGGGCTTATGCCCGCGCCAACCAGGCAGCCGTCATCGTGCCCTTCATCCTCGGCGGCGCGATGGGGCCGGTCACCAACGCCGGGGCCATTGCCCAATCCTATGCGGAGACGCTCGCCGGTTGCGCCCTGACCCAGCTCGAACGGAAGGGTGCTCCCGTCATCTTCGGGAATTTCCTCTCGTCGATGTCGTTGCGATCCGGCTCTCCCACCTTCGGTACACCGGAACCGGCGATCGGATCGATGGTCGTCGGCCAGTTGGCGCGGCGGCTCAATCTGCCGCTGAGATGTGCGGGCAATTTCTCCAACTCCAAGCTGCCGGATGGTCAGGCCATGCAGGAAGGCCTGATGTCGATGCTGTCTGCCATCCATTGCGGGGCAAATTTCATCCTGCATTCCGCCGGTTTCCTGGATGGCCTGCTCGCCATGTCCTACGAGAAATTCGTCATGGACACCGACCTTTGCGGGGCGCTCCACTCCTATCTCGCCGGTGTCATGGTGGACGACAACACGCTTGCCTTCGATGCCTTCGCGGAGGTCGGGCCCGGCAGTCACTTCCTCGGCTCGGCTCACACGATGCGCAACTACCAGACCGCCTTCTGGGATTCGGCGCTCTCCGACAACGAGTCCTATGAAAAATGGAGCGAGGAAGGCGGCTCGACCGATATCGCCGCCCGCGCCAACAGGCAGTGGAAAAGAACGCTCGAAAACTACGAAGAGCCGCCGCTCGATATCGCGATCGACGAAGCGCTCAACGAGTTCATGACCAAACGCAAGGCGTCGATGACGGACGGCTGGTATTGAGCCGCGCCTGGGTTCAGGCGGAGGAAAGACATGACGTCACTGCCGGAGCTGGGTCTGGCAGCTGACGGCCCTCATTCAGCCTTCGCTTCTGGAAGACTAAGGATAATCAGGACGACGCCTATCATCGTGATGAAGTCGAAGGCCTTCTGTTCACCATTCCAGACCTGCGATTGCCACATCGCAAACCATTCACCACCTATCGAAATGAAGCCGACTGAATAGAGCAGAATGCCGAGCGTCAATCCCGCGACCGCAACGCTCTTCTTCCGCCCGAACTCGTCACCACCGACCGCAAGCAACAGAACGATCGCCCCCAGCCACAGAAGCAGGGCAGTGAGCGTCTCGACTGCGATGATGACGAGATAGCCGGCGGTTTGCAGGGTCGGGCTCGTAACGGCACGCCAATGGAGATCGGAGTCGGCAAAGGTCGTGTCCATCGACAGCACATGCTGCACGAACAGCCAGTTGCTGCCGTAGTCGGTGATATTGCCGAAGGCGACCAGTGCGAAAAACAGTGCGACTGCCGCAACCAGCGCGACTTTACAAAGCCTGACCAGAACCATTGCCACCCCCTCGTCGTGATCCGCCGCCCGCGACAACCTACACAGTAAACAATCGCATGCGAAGATCCGCGAACGTGAAGTGGCGGATCTTCTCAAGCTAAAGATAGTTCTGCTGTTGGGATCTTTTTTCTGCGGACCGGAACGATCCGGCAGCGGGGCGTTTCAGCCGGCGAATGACTTATATCAACCGAGGTTTTGACGACTCGGCCGACCGGCAGCAGCAGTTTCGCTGTTCGTGACGTTTTCCGAATTTGCCGGCAGATCCTGCTGTGGCTGCATCAGTCGCCATTCGCTCTCCAGGCGATCAACGACATGCGCCGGTATTTCGTTTTTGCTATTTTGAGTTTCTCGCACAACAGCCTCCCTTGACGATGTCAAATGGATGACATGGCGCGAATGCGTTGTAAATCAGCGCATTAAATACTTTAAACGATTGAATTTATTTTAATCGATTAAGGAATGTCCTGGACTGTGGACAACTTACGGTGACTCAGAGCCCCACATCCATGGATGCTTTCCTGGCGGACCTGACAAGAACCAAGTCTGTCGGCTGCATCGAACGCCTGCACACCGTTGTCGCCTGCGAGCGACGGCACGACCTGACCTTATGTGCAGAACGTGCTTCCGCATGTC
>JAGWJK010000322.1 GCA_028865845.1 Rhizobiaceae bacterium | reverse complement strand
TTTTCAGAGCTCTTGGTCGAAGCGTGAAAATCAGGCGATTTCAAAAATAGGTTGCATGATGAAATGATGTAGTTGAGCGCTTGGGAGCAGGCGCATGTATGTCGCCGGGGAAGTTTGGGGCGCAGGGAGAGGATCAGTGCTAGTATTCTACCATAGCAAGGCTGGAAGGCAGCTTGCGGTATTGGGCGGCGTCGCGTTCGCCCTCTGGATTATCGGTCTTCTCTGGCATCCGCAGATCTTCGGCGCTTTCCGTACCTTGAAGGGCAGCGCGTTCGACGTGCTTTTCCTGACCTTCCTGATCGCCGGCCTTGCGAGCTTCGTCTATTCCATCATGCGCATCCTCGACCTCCGCCAGGAGATGCAGCGTCAGCAGGAACAGGGTAAACGCTCCTATTGGATTGCGACGCATGACCATCTGACTCGGCTTCCGAACAGATACGCATTCGAAAAATTCGACATCGCACAGACCCCTAGGAACGACGACGACAGCCGGCTCCCGAGCGCCACGATCTTTTCGATAGACCTGGATGGCTTCAAGAAAGTCAACGATTTGGTCGGCCATCACGGCGGCGACCGCCTTCTGCAGGAGATATCGAAGCGATTGTCGGCCTTTGCGGCCGAATCCTGCGTCTTCCGCTTCGGAGGCGACGAGTTCGTCGTCGTCGCACGCGACTTGGCTGCGGAGAAGGATGAGCAGTTCGCAAAGCTGATGATACAGTCGATGAGCCGGCCGATAGAGATCGGCACGATATGGTGCCAGGTCGGCGCGAGCATCGGCTATGCGCGCTGGCCCGAACATGGCGACGTGCTTCTCGATGTCTGCCATCGCTCCGACATCGCGCTGTACCAGGCCAAGAGCCTTGGTGCCAACAATGCGCTGAAATTCCAGGACGAAATGCAGCAGATCGTCGCTGCCAAAGCGAAGTTGGAAGGACAATTGCGCAGGGCGATCGAAGCCGGCCACATCCGGCCATTCTACCAGCCGCTCATCAACCTGCGCACCGGCGATGTCTGCGGCTTCGAAGCGCTCGCACGATGGGCGGATGACGACGGCAATAGCGTATCGCCGGAAATTTTCATCAGAATTGCCGAGGAGACCGGCCTCATCACGCCGCTGTTCCAGCAACTGCTGAAGACGGCTTGCGAAGATGCAAAGCTTTGGCCCGGGCATATATGCCTTTCGTTCAATCTCTCCGCCGTTCAGATGGAAGACCGGCTGCTGACGTCGCGCATCCTGAAAATACTTGAGGATGCAGGCCTCGATCCTGAGCGACTTGAGGTCGAGATTACCGAAAATGCACTGATCCAGGACCCCGATCTTGCCGCGACGATCATCGGTGATCTCCATAAGGCCGGCATCCAGATCGCGCTCGACGATTTCGGCACCGGTTATTCCAGCCTGGCACAGCTGGCGCGATATCAGTTCGACAAGATCAAGATCGACAAGAGCTTCGTGAAATCGGCGCGCGATCACGATGACCGCCACGAAAAGATCGTCCAGGCACTCCTCAATCTCAGCCGCGGCCTGCAGATCAAGACGACCGTCGAAGGCATCGAGGAAAATGCGCAACTGGCTTATTTCATGCACGAAGGCTGCGACATCGGCCAGGGTTACCTGTTTGGCAAGGCCATGCCATTCACGGAAACGGTCGAGTTCTTGCGTGGCCGCAATGAGATTCTGAAGGCAAGCTGACGTTCGCTCGGATAGTCTCTCAGGCGTCGCACGCTGATTCTGCCCCGAGAGCATATCCAATGTCATCTGCCCCTTCCTCCCCCATCGGCTTCATCGGTCTTGGTTCCATGGGGGAGCCAATGGCCCTCAACTTGATCAAGGCCGGAACGCAGCTGGTTGTCTGGAATCGATCGCCGGAAAAATCCGCGATCCTGGCGGAGGCGGGCGCCGCTGTCGGCAAGGATGTGGCCGACGTTTTTACGCGCTGCAGCATCGTGATCCTGATGCTCGCAGACGATGCAACAATGGATATGCTCCTTGGTCGTCTTGACGGCAGCTTCGAAAACCGCGTCAAGGGCCATACGCTGATCAATATGGCAACCGTGCCGCCGGCCTATTCGAAAGCGCTGGAGGCCGATGTCCTGGCTGCCGGTGGGCGTTATGTCGAGGCGCCGGTATCCGGATCGCGCAAGCCCGCCGAGGCCGGGCAGTTGGTGGCGATGCTGGCGGGGCCGGACGAGGATGTGGCGTCCGTTCGGCCGCTGCTTGCGCCGATGTGCCGGGACCTGTTTGCCTGCGGCACCGTCCCCGGCGCGCTGGTAATGAAGCTCGCAGTCAATGTGTTCCTCATCACGATGGTCACGGGACTTGCGGAGGCGACGCATTTTGCCGAAAGCCATGGGCTGGATCTCGCACGGTTTATCTCGATCCTCGACGCCGGGCCGATGTCGAGCGACGTCTCGCGGGTGAAGGGTGCAAAGCTGCTGACGCAGGACTTCAGCCGGCAGGCCGGGATCTCCGATGTGCTGAAAAACAACCGGCTGATTGCCGAGGCCGCGCGAAGCGCCGGCATCGCCTCGCCGCTCATCGATATCTGTTATGATCTCTATGCGGAAACCCAGGGCCTTGGATTGGGCAATGAAGACATGGTGGCTGTGATCCGGGCCATGGAAAAACGCACGGCCGACGGGACCTGACGATGCCTTGCGGTTTCGATCGCCGCTTTCCAGCCTCGTCGAAGGCCGTGTCAGAAGGCACTTTCGGTCAAGGAAAGTAGCGACTTACGGGTTCTCCATCTGGAAATCTGCGACCTCCGATTTAGATTGGTCCATGCGTAGCCGGGATTGCCCTCTCCAAGGGCCTTTCGAACTCGCCCTTTTTCTTGCACTCCCGTCGCGCTTTGTTCTTCGCGCGTGAAAGGCAAAGACATGTTTGGCCAAAATCGGCGAGCCGTCCTGTGGCTGCTGCTCATCCCCTATATCGGTCTTCTGTGGGTCCCGTTCTACAACAGCCATGATCCGGTGCTGTGGGGTTTCCCATTCTTCTACTGGTACCAGCTCCTCTGGGTTCCCATCACCTCCATCCTGATCTGGATCGCCTACCGGAGCACCCGCCATGACGACTGATATCAACGGCACGGCGCTTGCCGTCTTCATCTTCTTCTTCGCGCTGGTCACGGTCATGGGGTTCATCGCCGCCCACTGGCGCAAGCCTGCAACCCTTGCCCATATCGACGAATGGGGCCTCGGCGGCCGGTCGTTCGGCACCTGGATCACCTGGTTCCTCGTCGGCGGCGATTTCTACACCGCCTATACCGTCATCGCCGTGCCGGCATTGGTCTATGCCGTCGGTGCCTACGGCTTCTTTGCGCTTCCCTACACGATCATCGTCTATCCCTTCGTCTTCCTGGTGATGCCGGTGCTGTGGAAGCGGGCCAAGGATTTCGGCTATGTGACGGCCGGCGATGTCGTTCATGGCCAATATGGCTCGCGCGGGCTCGAGCTTGCCGTCGCCATCACCGGCGTTTTGGCCACCATG
Source organism: Rhizobiaceae bacterium (assembly GCA_028865845.1). GTDB lineage: Bacteria > Pseudomonadota > Alphaproteobacteria > Rhizobiales > Rhizobiaceae > Rhizobium. Next base: position 2,394 of record JAGWJK010000322.1, on the reverse strand, counting down.
CCCTATATCGCGCTGCAGCTGGTCGGCATGGCGGCGGTGCTGAAGGCGCTTGGCCTGCACGGCGAGGTGCCGCTGGCGATCTCCTTCATCGTGCTGGCGCTCTATACCTATTCCGCCGGCCTGCGCGCGCCGGCGCTGATCGCCTTCGTCAAGGACATCATGATCTACATCGTCGTGCTGACGGCGGTGGCGGCGATCCCGATCAAGCTCGGCGGCTATGCCAATGTGTTTGCCGCCGCCGAGGCCAATTTCCAGGCCAGGGGCGCCGGCAGCCTGCTTCTGGCCGGCAACCAGTATGTCGCCTATGCGACGCTGGCACTCGGCTCGGCCCTGGCCGCCTTCATGTATCCGCACACGCTCACCGGCATTTTCGCCTCCAACAGCGGCAACACCATCCGCAAGAATGCGATCCTGCTGCCGGCCTATACGTTGCTGCTCGGTCTGCTGGCGCTGCTGGGCTACATGGGCCATGCCGCCAATCTGACGCTGTCGAGCCCGAACGATGTCGTGCCGCAGCTGTTCCAGACGCTGTTTCCCAGCTGGTTTGCCGGGTTTGCCTTTGCGGCGATCGCAATCGGCGCGCTGGTGCCGGCCGCCGTCATGAGCATCGGCGCGGCCAATCTGTTCACCCGCAATTTCTGGAAGGCCTATGTCAATCCGCAGGTATCTGACGCCGGCGAGGCGAAGGTCGCGAAAGTGACCTCGCTTGTCGTCAAGATCGGGGCGCTGCTGGTCATCCTGTTCCTGCCGACGCAGTTCGCGCTCGATCTGCAGCTGCTCGGCGGCATCTGGATCTTGCAGACCCTGCCGGCGCTGGTGTTCGGGCTGTTTACCAACTGGTTCCGTGCGCCGGGTCTTCTCGTCGGCTGGATCGTCGGTTTCTTCGGGGGCACCTATCTCGTCTGGATCAACGGCCTGAAGCCGCTCCAGGCCATCAGCCTCGGCGGCGCGCCCTTCACCGTCTACATCGGTATCCTGGCGCTGATCGCAAACATCGTCGTCGCCGCCGTCGTCAACGCGCTCGGCCGTGCGTCGACGAGAGACGAAAGCCTGGTTGGACGGAACGCGGAATGACGCTGGACCAAAGCCTTTTCGCAAGCGCTAGGCAATTCAGGGAGCGGCCCGCGATCACGGTGGCAGGCATTCGGGCCTCCTACGAGAAGCTGTTTTCTGCCGCCATCGACGTCTGCGACCGTCTGGAAGCCACGGGTGTCAAACCCGGGCAGCTCGTGGCGGTCTACGGAGAGAGGACCTTTGCGACCTATGCCTCGATCCTCGGAATCCTGCTCGCGGGCTGCGGTTATGTGCCGCTGAACGTCGCATTCCCGCCGATGCGAAACAGCCAGATTCTGTCATCGTCCGGGGCGGCAGCTCTTCTGGTGGATCGCAACGTCGCGGCCGATGCCAAACGCCAGATCGACCCCGTTGCCGCCAGCTTGCCGATCCTGGAAATCGATCCTGTTTCGGAGCGAGCGACATGCACAGACAGGTTCGATAGCTTCGTTTCACATCGAGTTCTGGGGAGCGAAGCCGTCGCCTATCTTCTCTTTACCTCCGGAACCACTGGCGTTCCGAAGGGCGTACCGATCAGCGCTGGAAATCTGACATCGTATATCGATGCCGTCCAGAACCTCATTCCGATCGATTGCAGTGACCGGGTCTTGCAGGCAGCCGACCTGACGTTCGACCTGTCGGTTCACGACATGATGCTCTGCTGGCTGCATGGGGCCGAACTGTTCGTCGCGCCGCAGAATGGGGCGATCCTCGCGCCGCGGCTGATCAAGGCACATAATCTTACCGCCTGCCTGATCGTGCCTTCCGCGGCTGCAAAGGCGATCGAACTCGGTCTCGTTTCGCGAAATTGCATGCCCTCGCTGAAATACAGCCTTTTTGCTGGCGAAGCCTTGCCGGTGTCGCTCAGTCGCAAATGGCACGCTGCAGCACCTGATGCCACGATCTACAACATGTACGGGCCGACCGAAGGCACCATTCATACGTCTCATTATCGTATCGATCCGAAGAATTTCTATCAGGGATCGGTGACACCCATCGGCTGGCCGCTGGGCGGCCAACGGATATCGATCCGAAATCCCGATGGTACCAGGGCGCGAGATGGCGAGACGGGGGAGATATGGCTTGCCGGGCCCCAAATGACGGCCGGATACTGGAACGCGCCTGCGTTGAACGCGGAGAAATTCGTGCCCGAGGGCGCAGAGCGCTGGTACCGAACCGGTGATCTTGGCCGCCAGGACCCGGTATATGGCGTTGTTTTCGGTGGCCGGCTCGATCGCCAGGTGAAGATTCTCGGCTACCGCATCGAATTGCAGGATGTCGAGGCGGCGCTGGCGGCAGCCTCGCGGACTGAGCAGATAGCGGTGCTTGCCCGGCCAAAAC
>JAGWJK010000321.1 GCA_028865845.1 Rhizobiaceae bacterium | reverse complement strand
GAGGCAAAATTGACCACACCCTTGCGCATCGGCAGCAGGGCGGCCGGCGGCTGCGTGGCGGACATCATCTGGCCCGTCGCAGAGTAGCGATAGATGTAGGGGCCGTATTCATCGCTGATGAACATAGTGCCATCGGAGAGACGGACGATCGCCTCGTTGTCGAGCGAGATCTTGCCGTTCGGCGCCTGGGGAAGCAATGGGAAGCCGTCGGCGGGTTGACGAACGCCATCGGCTGGATCGAGGCCGGTCGTATCGGCGCCCTTGTTGTCCGTCAGCATCATGGTGTCGGCAAGCTTGGCGTCGACACCGGACTGTTCCTTGCCGGCCGGAGGCGTGGCGCCGGGAGCAACGGGCATCATCTTGATATCAATCGTATTGAGGCGCGGACGGTAATCCGTGGTGCCGACAGCATTGTAGCCGCGATCCGGCAGCAGCCAGAGCGAACCGCTATAGGAGCCATCGGCGTTGCGGGTCCAGCTCTTGGTATCGACCGACATGCCCGAGCCCGAGCCAAAGGTCTCGCCGAACTTATCGCGCTGATTGGCGGGGATGCGGCCGATCGCGACGCGGCCCTTGTTGACCAGCGTGACGCCACCGACGGTGACGGAGTTGTCAGCGAAAGCCGCGACCGGCGCGGCGAAAACGAAGGTGGCAAGTGCTGCAGACAGCAGCGGCAATGTCATGGAACGCAGTTTCTTCATGGCAATATCCTCCTGATGAAAAGCCTTTTGGAACGGCATCCACCTCGAGGCTGACCGCCGACCGCGTCGAACGGCCATGATCCGCGTCTGTCGATCACGGAAATTCAGCGATGAGATGCGCCCGATTACCCTTCCGGCAGCCGGTCTAGGACGGCAACATGATAGGCACATGACAACTCGCCCGAGACGCGCGCACCAAACCAGCAGGATAGGAAAAGGCGCAGTTTATGACAGCGTTTTCTCTGGGACCGGCTTTTGCGGCAGTTCCTTGCCGATCAGTTTCTCCCGGTAATCCGGTGAGACCAGGCCGCCTGAAATCAAGAGCTTGGCCCCGTCTTCCGGCGTCATGTCGAGAAGAACGATCTTCTCACGCGGCACGAAGACGAGGAAGCCTGCCGTCGGCACCGGTGTCGGCGGCAGGAAGACGGCGACCATGTCTTGTCCCATGGCATTGAATTTCGAAGCGATCTCGCCTCTCGCATCCGTCGAGATGAAGACGATCGACCACAGCCCTGGGCTTGGATATTCGATTAGCCCGACCTTCTTGAAGGATGTGCCCTGCTCCTTCAGCACCGTTTCGAAAATCTGCTTCAGGCTTTTGTAGATCGTGCGCACCAGCGGCACGCGCTGCACCAGGGATTCGCCGAAACGAACGATGCTTTGGCCGATCAGGTTCTTGGCGAGAAAACCGACCATCGTGATGAAGATCATCGCGATCACGAGCCCGGTGCCGGGAACGGCAAAATTCAGGTAGCTTTCTGGATCGTAGCGCGCAGGAATGTATGGCCTTACCCAGCTATCGGCCCAGTGAACGACCGACCAGGTAAGCCAAAGCGTAATGGCGATCGGCGCGCATATGATCAGGCCGGCCAGGAAATTGTTTCTGATCCGCGTCGCCACGGACATCTTGATGGGCTTATCCGTCATTCGCCGTTCGAAAACTCCGCTGCGTCGTCAACCGCTCCCGGCAAATCCCCCACCATCTCCATCAGGAAAACTGCCAGAAATCGGCGCCGTACACAACCCGGAAGCGGGCCGTAAAGCCCGATCCAGGCAGCGCTCACGACGACGTTATGTTAGGAAATTGCGGAAGATACCCGCTATTCGACCGTTACCGACTTGGCGAGATTGCGCGGCTGGTCGACGTCCGTGCCCATGAAGACGGCCGTGTGATAGGCAAGCAGCTGGATCGGCAGCGAGAAGATCATCGGCGCAATGATTTCATCGACGTTCGGAAGGGTGATCGTCGCCATCGTCGGCAGCGTCGAGGCGGCGGCCCCGGCCTCGTCGGTGATGAAGATGATGCGGCCACCGCGCGCGGCCACTTCCTGCATGTTGGAAACCGTCTTGTCGAAGAAGCGATCGTAAGGCGCAATGACGATGACCGGCATGTTCTCGTCGATCAGCGCGATCGGTCCATGCTTCAGCTCGCCGGCGGCATAACCCTCGGCATGGATATAGGAGATCTCCTTGAGCTTCAGCGCGCCTTCCATGGCAAGCGGAAAGCTGGTGCCGCGGCCGAGATAGAGCACGTCGTTGAATTTCGAGAGCTCGCGCGACAGGCTCTCCATCTGCGGCTGGATGATGTTCAGCACCCGCGCCATGATGCGCGGCATCTCGACGAGGTGGCGCACCAAGGCCTGTTCGTCCTCGGGGCTCACCGTGCCGCGTGCCTTGCCGGCGCCGATCGCCAGCGACGCAAGCACGGCGAGCTGGCAGGTGAAGGCCTTGGTCGAGGCAACGCCGATTTCCGGACCGGCCATGATCGGAAACACGGCATCGGATTCGCGCGCAATGGTCGATTCCCGGACATTGACGACCGCACCGATCTTCAGGCCGTTCTCCTTGCAATAGCGCAGCGAGGCCAGCGTGTCGGCGGTCTCGCCGGACTGCGAAATGAAGAGTGCGGCCTGCGTCGGCAGAAGCGGCATTTCGCGATAGCGGAATTCCGAGGCGACATCGATCTCGACCGGTAGGCGGGCATAACGCTCGAACCAGTATTTGCCGATCAGGCCTGCCAGATAGGCCGTGCCACAAGCCGAAATCGCCAGGCTGGAAACCTTGGCGAAATCGATTTCCGACGCGACCGGGCGAACTTTCTGGCTGACGAAATCGACATATTGGCTGAGCGCGTGCGAGATGACCTCCGGCTGCTCGTAGATTTCCTTTTCCATGAAATGCCGATGATTGCCCTTGTCGACGACATAGGCGGTCGCCTGGGAGATCTGCCGGGGGCGGCTGACTTCCCGCCCCTGGAAATCGAGGATCGTCGCGTTGTCGCGGGTGACGATCGCGCAATCGCCATCGACCAGATAGGTGATCTCGTTGGTGAACGGCGCTAGCGCAATCGCATCCGAACCGAGGAACATCTCGCCCGCGCCAAAACCGATCGCAAGCGGCGGCCCGGAGCGCGCCGCCATCAGCCTGTCCGGATCGTTCTGGAACATGACGACCAGGGCATAGGCGCCGCTGACGCGGTTCAACATCTTCAGCATTGCCGCGCGCGGGTCGAGGCCCTGGCGGACATATTTCGCCAGCAGATGGGCGACGACTTCCGTGTCGGTCTGCGTGCTGAATTCCCTGCCCTCGGCCTTCAGTTCCTCGCGCAGCTCCGAAAAGTTTTCGATGATGCCGTTATGGACGACGGCCACACCTTCGACGAAGTGCGGATGGGCATTGGTTTCGTTGGGAACGCCATGCGTCGCCCAGCGGGTGTGGGCGATGCCAGTGACGCCGGCAAGCGGCTCGGCATCCAGGCGCTTTTCGAGATTGAAGAGCTTGCCCTCGGCACGGCGGCGATCGAGCACGCCATCGTGGATCGTGGCGACACCCGCCGAATCATAGCCGCGATATTCGAGACGACGCAGTGCATCCACCAATCGTCCCGCTACCGGCTTCGTTCCGACAATCCCCACAATGCCGCACATACACTTCTCCGCTTTGCCTAAATCTTCGGGCAAGTCCTAATGATTCTAGCAGTTTTCTCAATTGCGACGACGGTCACTTTCGGTTTCTGACCGTTACGCGACCATAGACTTTAGGCTTAGCTTTAGGCTTAGCTCTTGGCTTTCTTGGCCGCCTTTAAGGCAAGTGCCCGTTCGCGAATAACCTTGGCGCGCTCAGGCTTCACTTCCTGCCGCGCACGGCCGAAGGCAAGCGCATCCGCCGGAACATCGTCGGTAATGACGCTGCCGGACGCCACATAGGCGTTGTCGCCGATGCGGACCGGCGCCACCAGCGACGAGTTCGATCCGATGAAAGCGTTGGCGCCGATATGGGTCTCGTGCTTGTTGACGCCGTCGTAGTTGCAGGTGATCGTGCCGGCCCCGATGTTGCTGCCGGCGCCGACCGTAGCATCGCCGATATAGGTCAAGTGATTGACCTTGGCGCCCTTGTCGATCTTGCCGTTCTTCACCTCGCAGAAATTGCCGACCTTCGAGCCCTCAGCCAGATCGGCTCCGGGACGCAGGCGCGCAAACGGGCCGACCGTTGCGCCGGCGCTGACATGAGCACCTTCGATATGGCAGAAAGCATGGATGATCGCGCCGCTGTCGATGACGGCGCCGGGGCCGAAAACCACATTCGGCTCGATCAGCGCATCCTGGCCGATCACGGTATCATAGGCCAGGAAAACGGTCTCCGGCGCGATCATGGTCACGCCCGACAGCATCAGTTCGTGACGGCGGCGCTCCTGCCATAGCTTTTCGATGACCGCCAGCTCGGCGCGATTGTTGCAACCAGTCATTTCCACCTCCGGCGCATCGACGGCGACCGTGCGGCCACCCAGCGAACGGGCGATCTCCACGAGGTCTGTCAGGTAATATTCGCCCTTGGCGTTGCTGTTGCCGATGCGGTCGAGCAGGTCGAGCGCCTTGCGGCCGTTGATGGCCATGAGGCCGCTGTTGCACCACTTGACGGTGCGCTCGGCATCCGTGGCGTCGCGCTCTTCGCAGATCGCGATCAGCTCGCCATCCTTGACGAGAAGGCGGCCGTAACCCGTTGGTTTTTCGGTATGAAAGCCGATGACGACGACATCGTTCCCCTCGGCGAGCCCCTGGCGCGCAGCGCGAAGCGGCCCGTCGGTCAGCAGCGGCACGTCGCCATAGGCCACCAGAATATCGTCATATCCCCGCGCAATCGCCTCGCGCGCTGCAAGCACGGCATGGCCGGTGCCCAGGCGTTCCTTCTGCAGGTAGGCTTCGACCTCGATGCCGCCGATGCCGGCAGCAGCAGCCACCTCGTCCGCATTACGGCCGACAACAAGCGCCGCTGCCGAAATATCGGTCTTTGCGACCGCTTCCATCACATGCGCGATCATGGGCCGGCCGGCGACAGGATGCAGTACCTTGGAAACCGACGACTTCATTCGGGTACTGTCGCCGGCGGCAAGGATGATAGCGAGGCAGGTGCGTTCCATTTCAAGCTCCGAAATATCCGGTCAAACGAAACCCGTGAGCGGGCTTTGTTTTCTCATAGCAACTAGTTGGGTGGTGAACCACGGCGAAATTAGGCGTATCAAGCGCAGCAGCCGAAAGGATGCGATCACACTTTGAGATGACGCTTAAGCATCCGCGAGCATGGCGAAGGCTTCCTGAACATGCTGGCGACCGTCGAAAATGACGAACTCCATCGCCTTGTGGGCTGCCAATTTGTCGCCTGCCGCGATGGCATCAACGATCGCCATATGCGTCTCGACGAGGTTGCCGAAACCGTTGGACGAGGTTGGAGCGCTCATACGGAACATGCCGACAAGCGCTGCCTCGATCAGGCCGCCGAGCGAGCGCATGAACGGATTGTGCGATGCTTCCGCGATCGCAAGGTGAAAGTGGAGATCGGCGAGTGCGAGGCCGTCCGGCGTCAGATCAGAGGCGGCCATCGCCAGAGCGAGCTGCCGCAGCGTCTCGATTTCCTCGCCACTCGCACGCTCGGCAACGAGCGTGGCTGCGAAGGGTTCGAACGCCAGGCGGATATCATAGAGATGCAGGAGGAACTCTTCGTTCACCCCACTTTCGAAGTGCCAGGACAGCACCTCATTGTCGAACATGTTCCAATAGATTTTTTCGGTGACCCGGGTGCCCACGCGTGCACGTGGGACGACAAGTCCTTTTGCGGCCAGCGTTTTCATGCTTTCGCGCAGCACGGTGCGCGACACCTTGAAGCGCTGCAGAAGCTCGCTGTCGCCGGGAAGAATGCTGCCGATCGG
>JAGWJK010000320.1 GCA_028865845.1 Rhizobiaceae bacterium | reverse complement strand
GGAATGGTGAGGGTAATCGCGCGTTCCGGCACGTCTTCGAAACGCTCGAAGCAGTCGTCGTCCACCTGTTGTTGACGGCAGATGTCGTCGAGTTCGACCAGCTTCACGTCGACCGGATCGTTGAAATCGGCAACCGGTGGATCGTTGAAGGCGATATGGCCATTGACGCCGATGCCGAGGCAGACAATGTCGATCGGCGCCTCATTGAGGAGGGCGCTGTAGCGCGCGATTTCACCCGCCACATCCGCATCCGGCTCGATCTTATAAACTGCAGCGAACGGCACTGCCTTGAACAGATGGGCATCCAGCCATTCGGCAAAACGCTGGGGCGCATGTGCCGGCAGGCCGACATATTCGTCCATATGAAAGGCGGTGACCCGGCCCCAGTCGATGCCGTCGGTCGCGCGCAATATTTCCAGCGTGCTGGCTTGGCTGGGGGCGGCCGCAAAGATCATCCGCACATGCCGCTGCACGTCAAGAAGCGCCTTCAGCGCCTTGGCGATGTCAGCCGCAGCCGCAATGCCCATCGTCGCGCGATCCGCAAAGGTTTCGACCGACAGCCTATCGATATGGCGTATGGAGAGAGGTTCGGGGCGGGGGATGATCGGTAAGGCCAAAACAATCTCCAATATGCCGCTATCAAATAAGGTCGGCTCGAACAATGGAGCGAAACATGTCATGCAACCGGTTGCACGTCAATACGCCGGCAAAGCGCGATGAACAGACGCTGTCATATTGAGCGGAAGCGGAAAATATGAAATGCCTTGCGGAATGCACATTGCGTCAAGGGTAGAGAATGACGGGGCGTAAGGACGGCGTGACGATCAGCGACGTGGCGGCGGCGGCGGGGGTTGCGCGCTCCAGCGTATCGCGTGCCTTCACGCGCCCGGATATGCTGAGCCCGGAAACGGTGGCCCGCATCAAGGAAGCGGCCGAACGGCTGGGCTATGTGCCCAATCATACCGCGCGTGCGCTGAGCACCGGCCGGCACGGCAATGTCGCGCTGATCGTGCCCGATGTCGCCAATCCCTTTTTTCCGCCATTGATCCGCGCGGCGCAGAGCGAGGCGGAGCGGTTCGACTTCTGCGTCTTTCTCGGCAATACCGACGAGGACCCCAGGCAGGAAGACAAGCTGCTCGGCCGTTTTGCCGGCCAGGTGGAAGGCGTCGTACTGGTGTCGTCGCGCCTTTCGGATGCGCAGATCCGCGCGCATGCCGCGATGCGTCCGCTGGTGCTGGTCAATCGCGATGTCGAGGGCATACCGCGCATCCTGATCGACAGTGCGCCCGGCGTCAGCGAGGCCGTGCGCCACCTCGCTGAAATCGGCCATCGCAAGATCGTCTATGTCAGCGGTCCGCCAACCTCATGGTCGAACAAGCAGCGCCGCGCTGCCGTGCGCAATTCGGCAGCAAAGCTCGGGATCGAAGTCGAAACCGTTGCCGCGCCCGTTCCGTCCTACGAGGCCGGCAAGGAAGCGGTTGGCGCTATCCTGAAGACCGGCGCCACGGCCGCCGTTGCCTTCGATGATCTGACGGCGCAGGGCATTCTTGCCGGTCTCATCGAGCGCGGTATCGCGATCCCGAAAGATTTCAGCGTCGTCGGATGCGACGACGTGCTCGGGGCTGCGACCTATCCGTCGCTGACCACGGTGTCCAATCGCTCGGTCGAAGCGGGTACGGTTGCCCTCTCGCTGCTGATGCAGATGCTGCAGACCGGCATTGCCCATGATGTCAGGCATATGCTCGGCACGCATCTGGTCATTCGCAACACGACAACCGGTTTTGTGAAGAAATAGAAGCGGGATCCGGCCAATAAAGAGGACGCCAGGCCGGCGCTTGGAGATAGGTCAGCTCTTTGATTTCTTGGTGGACGGTTTCTTTGCGGCCGCAGCTTTCGTTTTGACCTTGCTCAAGACTTCGCTTCCGTCGGCGGAAGCCTTGGTGCGCTCCAGATCTTCCCGCTCGGCGGCTGCCTGGTTCCAATGTTCCTGATCGCGGCCGTTCGGACGGCCCGCCTGTTCCCACAGGGAATAAGCGCGCTTTCTGATCCATTCGGTTCCTTGCTCGGTCGGCATTATCGTCTCCTTCTTATCAATAGGACGGCTCTCGGAAATGCTTGTCGCGCGTCGTGTTTCGAACAATTGAGTATGTATCGGCAGTAAGATTTCGGCGCCGTCATGCGCCAGCTATGCGCCCCGATGAGCCGCAGGCTGAAACCGCCGCTGGCAAGGAATGTTCCCGCCAGCCGGCGAGATCACGCCGGTTTTATCGGGCCATTTCGCAACGCGGTTCTTCCGAATCAGCATGATGAAAGAAAACGACGTACCAATCATGACGGTGGGCGGATTCTTGCGAATTCGGGGGCGAAGCGCCTACGGCGCGATCTGGCCAGGAAGGCGGCGTCCTTGGAGACTCAAGTATAGTTAATAAAAAACTAATATCTTCCTCTTATGGTTGATGTCACTATTGGCTCGTGAGCGACATCTACTCCTAATGGGTGGCTCGGCTAACTCGATATCTCTCCAGATAGCTATGACTTACTAAAAAACGCTCGGATTGGCTTAAGGTGAAATCTAAATATACAACCCTTAATAGTTGTTGCCGGTGACCGATGTAGCGCATTTCGATCTTGTGCCTGGCACAGAATTTGGCGGATCAGTCGGCGCGTGCGATAATCGGATCGGCTTCGATTGGCAGTCGAGAAATGAGGTTGCCGCCAACCGACAAGCTGTCTTGACCGGCCGGAGATCGTGGGCGCGAACACCTCATCGATCGATATTCTTGCGGACACGCTGGTTTGATTTTTGTCGCACGATCGCGGTTTCCGCGACGTGTCATATCTAAATTTTTGGATAAATAATAATATAATCAATGTATTAAGTGATCGTCGAAGCCGCTCGAAAACGAGTCTGTGTTTTGTTTGCGGGCGCGTTTTCATGATCTTCGCGCTATTCGGTAAGCAGTCCATCAAGGCTCGCTTCATCGCCGCTGCCGGACATTGAAAGCAGCGAGCGGCTGGTTCCTCGCCCGGAAATTCCGCCACGATGCCTCCCTTTGACCGCGTCTCCGATATCTCTCATCGCGCGCCGATCAGTGCCGATGGCGATTAAGCGCAGGATCGGTTTGGTTCGCCGGCAAACGACCCAAAAGTAGTAAAAGCGCGTTCAAATTGGATATTTGACAGTATTTGCTAAATTATTGTATTAGAATTTTATTTATTGAGTCGGCGTAAAACACGTTGGCCTTGGGATAATGATTATCCCAAAAACGACATGTCCGGAAACGGACAGAAACGTCCTTTTTCGCATGAGCATAAAGGGGTGGTTGGGAGATGGGAGAGACAGGTTTTGGGCAACGGATGTTTCCCGCTCGGAGCCTGTCCATGTCTTCCCCGGCCGTGGCTCGTTTCTCTCCGATTATACACGACCTCCTGGCTTCAGAGCCGCGGGAGGCTAGATGATCGACAGCGAAAATCCGGATTTCGCAGGACATAACGCCCTGATCTTAAAGGCAATTGCCGAGGGCGGCCTGCACTTTGCCGTTCAACGCATCCATAAGGTCGATGACGCCAGCGAAATTCTCTATGCCGAGTGTCTGGCTCGCCTGACCGATGCGGAGGGCACCGTTCACGAAGCCGGCGCATTCGTGCCGCAGCTCGAACGCCTCGACTGCACTTTCGATCTCGATTTCCGCATGCTGGACATGGTTCTGCACGCCCTTGCGGCTGATTCGGCGCTTGTGCTGGGCTGCAATCTTTCGGCTGCCAATCTGTCCGCGCCGAGCCGTTTCGCTGAAGTTCTGAGCCTCGTGATGCGTCAGCCGGAGCTTGCCTCACGGCTCGTCGTCGAGATTACCGAGACCTATCCGCTCGTCGGCAACGCGATTGAACATCTGAAGATGATCAGGGCGTTGGGTTGCCTCATCGCGATCGACGATTTTGGCACGGGCTTTGCCACGCCGGCACGGCTGCTGCAGGTGGCGGCCGATATCGTCAAGATCGATGCATCCTTCGTTCAGGATATCAGGCCGGGCCGGGACGGGCGTGACAGCCTGCAGCATATGGTGGGCTTTGCCTCCTGCGTCGCGCCGCTGATCGTGGTCGAAGGCATCGAGACCGAGGCAGAATATGAAGCGGCGCGCTATGCCGGCGCGACGCATATGCAGGGCTTCCTCCTGTCCAGACCGGATGCGCCGCCGCAATCCGGCGAGAAACGAGGCCACGGTCGCCTGCGGGAGGCCGGATGAATAGCCTGCAATCCATACCGTCAAATCACCTGAACGTGGTCCTGCCTTACCCGCAGGTCTTCAAAATGTTTTGGTCCGATCCGGTGCTCGCGAGCCGCCTCGGGCAGTGTGAAAAGCGCCTGGGCCATGCGGCGCGCACGCTTGAGGCGCGCCTTTCGCCGACGGTCACGCGTGAGCGGCTGGACCAGGCGCTTGCCCACTATGCCTTCGGGCTGACGCAGCCGCTTTATGCCGATCGCGAGCCGGCCGAACAGCTCGACGCCATCGTCTCGCTGATGTCGAAAGCCCTTCCTCCGGGGCGTGTCGATCAGGCCATTCATTCCAAGCAGAGGCATGACGAACGGTTTTCCGCTGCGTGCGAGAGCCTCGTCCGCCTTGGAGAGCGCGACGCGCTCGCCATCATCAAATCGCAGATCCCGCCGAGCTCCGCGGGGAAACAAGGGACGAAATCGTCCGACGGAGCCGGTGCGGCGGAGGGAACACGTAAGTGAGCAAGAGTGGCATAAACAAGAAGACTGGCGTTGAGGAACAGTTCGCATCGCATATCCGCAAAGATCCTGGCCGGCAGACGAGCCGCGCGGCCAGAAGGCGCATAGCCGCCATCCTGCGCATGGCCTTCCGCATTCTCGGCATGGGCGAGAAGCGCTCCGTCGGTTCGCTTGGCCGTGGGGCAATCGTGGCCGCCGTACTCGCGGCGATCGGCTGCCTCCTCGGGCCGAATGGCGCGCTGGCGCAATATGCCGTCAACGGAACCGCCTCAGGCAACGGTATTGCCATTGGCTCCGGTGCCGGCAACCAGGCGACCGCCACAGGTCCATCGACCGGCAGCTCGATCGCCATCGGCGGCGGGGCGGTTGCCAGTTCGCCGACGACCACTGGCAATCAGATCGCGATCGGCCAGACTGCCGCGGCCACCGGCCAGGATTCGCTGGCACTTGGCGGGCAGACGACCGCCACCGGCACCGGCTCCATCGCCATCGGCAGCCAAGCCTCGGCCACGGGTAATTTCAGCACTGCCATCGGATATAACAGCAAGGTCTCGGGCGTCGGCTGGACGGCGCTCGGCTACAGCAACAGCATGGTGGCCGGCAACAGCGCGGGCTACCTGATCGGCAATAGCAACACCATCACCGGAACCGCCAACAGCAACATCATGGTCTCCGGCCTCAGCAACAGCGTGGCCGCCAATAACACCAATGTCGCCGTCACCGGCGGAAGCAACGTCATCGGCAATAGCAATAGCAAGATCTCGATCACGGGTTTCAGCAACACCGTCTACGGCCTTGGCAACGGCACGATCAGCGGCAACACCAACAGCATCGTCGGCAACAGCGACTACGTCTACGTGGTCGGCACCAACAACAGCACCCGCGGCATCGGCCTGTCCGGCGGCATCGCGATCGGCGACTCCAACATCATCAGCGGCGACGGCAACGACAACATCCAGAACTACGGTTTCAGCAACGAGATCAGTGGCGACGACAACAGCAACCTCCAGCAGCTGGGCGTCGAAAACGTGATCAATGGCAGCACTGCTGCCTTGCCGAACAGCTATCTGCAACAGTACGGCGCCGGCAACCTCATGAGCGGGGGCGGCAATATCTATGCCCAGACCCTCGGCTACAACAACACGCTCGACGGGGCCAGCAACGAGAATATCCAGCA
>JAGWJK010000319.1 GCA_028865845.1 Rhizobiaceae bacterium | reverse complement strand
ATGCTTGGCCGTCAATTGCAGGCTGTCGATCACCCGCAAGATCTCGTCGAAATTACGCCCTGTCGTCATCGGGTAGGAAATGACAAGCTTGACCTTCTTGTCGGGGCCGATGACGTAGACGTTCCGTACCGTCTGGTTATCGGCAGCGGTCCGGCCTTCAGAGGTATCGCCGGACGACGCCGGCAGCATGTCGTAGAGCTTGGAGACGGCGAGCGTGGGGTCACCGATCATCGGGAAATTCGGAGCGACCCCCTGCGTTTCGGCAATGTCCATGGCCCATCCGGAGTGCTTGTCGACCGGATCGACCGACAGACCGATAATTTTCACGCCGCGCTTGTCGAATTCCGGTTTCAGCCGCGCCATGTAACCGAGCTCCGTGGTGCAGACCGGCGTGTAGTCCTTTGGATGGGAAAACAGGATGCCCCAGTCCTTCCCCAGCCATTCGTGGAAGGTGATCTGGCCCTCCGTCGTCTCAGCGATAAAATCGGGGGCGATGTCGTTAATCCGCAATGTCATTGTCCTTCTCCTCTTTATTGACGGCGGCCTGTGGCCGAGGTCACGAAATTCGATTTGAGTCAGTCCCTGCTGTTTCGAACCGGTTGCCATCGTCAGCGCCGGATGTACGATGGCGACACTAGGCGCGCGCCGTTCCGCCAGCGTTCCCCGGCGCAAATTTCTATGCAGCCGGCGAGAACACTGCGCCGGCACCGGCTTCGACATCGTATTGTGTTCATGCATCGGCGGTCCGTCGGCTATCTCAGACAGGGGCACACTTTGAAAATCTCAATCAATCTGCTGGGGCGCTTTGTGGTCCGGATCGATGGTGCCGAAATTCCCTCTTCCGCCTGGAAGCGTGATAGCGCAGCCGCCATCGTCAAACTGCTCGCGATTTCGCCGGGACATCGAATACACCGCGAGCAGGCAATGGATGCCTTCTGGCCGGATCTCAACGCAGAAGCCGCGGGTGCCAACCTGCGCAAGGCCCTGCATTTCGCGCGCAAGGCTATCGAAGCGCCCGACGCCATCGGCATTGCGAGGGAGGTGGTCGCCTTCTCGCCCGATGTCGAAGTTGACACCGATGCTGCTCGTTTCGAGGCAGCCGCAAGGGCTGCCATACGCAGCAAGGATGTCGCCGAATGCGAAGCAGCTGCGGAACTCTATGCCGGCGCACTGCTGCCCGACGATCGCTTCGTGGATTGGCTGGATGGCCCCGGCCAACAGCTGCAGCAGCTTTACACCGATACCCTGCGCGCCGGAAAACTATGGCGGCGCCTGAATGCTCTCGATCCGATGGACGAAGAGGCGCAGTGCGCGCTGATGCAGGCGGCGCTCGACGCCGGCAACCGCACGGAGGCAATCCGCCAGTTCGATCAGCTGCGTGAAAAGCTCCATGCGGAGCTCGGCGTAGGCCCCAGCCGCCCGGCAATCGAGCTTTACGAGCGCGCGTTGGCGCTTTCGGGGACCCAGCCGGACGCGCCCGTGGAACGCATCCGCGCCGCGCTTGCCTGGGCGCTCGTGCATCTGCAGAGCGGCGCTTTCGACAAGGCGGCGGATCTGGCACGGCAGACCCGTGCCGAGGCGTTGGATGCCGGTCTTGGCCGTGAAGTCGGCGAAGCGGGCGCTATTCTCGGCCTCACCGCCCATATGCAGGGTCAATGGCGCGAGCTTTTTCGCAGTGAATTCACCGAATGGGTGCGTACGCGCAGCGCCTTCGTGCCGGCTGTTTTCGATGGCCATCTTTGTCTGGCGGAGTTCTGCCTGTGTGACGCCCGCGGCCACGGCCTGATCGCCGAAAGCGCCAACGAATTGCGTGCTGTCGCCGACGAGGAAAAATCTGTGGCCGGTCGCGGGCTAGCCTGCCTGATCCTTGGCGAAATCGCTCGATGTGCTGGCAATCTCGACGAAGCGGAGAGATTGTTGATCGAGGCCGAGCGCTTGCATGTGGAAGCCAAAGCTGTCTCCGGCCGGGTGCTGGTGCTGGAGCGGTTGGCGGAAATCGCGCTTGCCCGTGGCCAGAAATGGCGGGCCGGACGCTTTATCCAGAAAGCCTTCGCGGATGCGCAAGCTTCCTGGCTATCGAGCCATCTGCTGCTGCGCCTCCAGGCGCTCGCCGTTCGCTCCGCCACCAGCCGTGAGAAGCTCACGGAGGCCATCCTGACCGGCGATCGGTTGCTGACACCCGGTGCCTGCCAGCCCTGCTCGATGGGATTGCGCACGGCGTCTGCCATCGCCCTTGCGCGATCGGGTCAGCTCGACCAGGTAGATCGGCGCCTGAACGAGGCCGAACGCATCGCCGGTATGTGGCAGGGCGGTCCCTGGGCGGCGGCTTTGTGGGAGGCGCGCGGCGTCCAACGGCAAGCGCAGACCAACAAAATTCGTGCAGTCGCAGCCTTCGCCGAGGCCGCAGCCCGCTACGAGGAACTCGGTCGACCGCTCGATCAGGAGCGATGCCTGCGCCAGATGAACGAGGCGCAGCTCGATATCCCTGCATGATCCGCAAAGATATGAAAGGCGTGCTTCGCTCTTGAATAATTGCTTTCGATAGTCGGTGACGGAAGCGGACAGTGTCGATGGTATGATCGGCAACTTCCAGATCGATCGGCTGTGATCGCTACCCGCTAGCCGAGTTCATCCATCGATACACCTGGGGCAGCCGCCGGCGCCTCGTTTCCCAGGTCAAATTTCATCTTTGATTCGAGCAGGTTGGAGCAGACTCCAACCTTGAAAAGCGAGATTATCCGCTTGTCGGCGGACAATCGGAATCTGGCGGCCGGCGTCCGTGAACCAGGACTTGGCTATGAGGCCTTGACGATCCGAAAGCCTTCCACCTCTTTGACCAGAGGCAAATGTGCCCAGCGATCGTTGTCGTGCATCATGATCAGCTTGGAATGATCGCCGGCAATTTCCTCGCTGATCCGGTCCATGGCCTCGAGCTGCTTCCAGATACTGCCGATACCGTTGTTGAGCGGGGCAAAGACGCCATCGTGCCGGTGGCCAGTGAGGTTGAGCTTGGAGTAGATGCAATCTCCCGCAGCCACCATGCGCCCTCGGCCGGTCTCGATGATCACGAATTGCTGGCCGAGCGTATGACCCTCTGCGAGCCGGACGTGGATACCGGGGAGGATATTATCCTTGTCGCCATCGACGAGTTTCAGCCGATGTTCGACCGCCGCATCGAACGCGGAGCGCATATCGTCGGGATTGATGATCGCGGTCAGGAAACCATACTGCGGCGGCAAGGCAATCGCCTCGTTCCACGAAAGCCACTCGCGCTTCTGGATGAAAATGCGTGCTTTCCTGAAAGCCGAGATGGAACCCATATGGTCGAAATGGGCGTGGCTCAGGACAATATCCGTGACATCATCTGCCTTGACGCCGAGTTCCTCGAGCATGCGCACCGGAGAAATCCAATAGGGAATACCGAACTTCTTCGAGAAGTCCGCCCCGCTGCCCTCGTTGAGAAAGCCGGTGTCGATCAGGACATTCTTCTCGCCATTTTGAGCAAGCACGAAGCCGAAAGGCAGGTCGAGGACTTCCGATGGCGGCGCGCCGTTGACGAGATCGATCAGCGGCTGGTCCTTGGACCGCGCGAACTCGATGACGTGGACCTCCCATTGATTGGACATGGTATGCTCCTAGCGCTGCGAGAGAATTCGGCCAAGGCTCGACAGTCCGACCGCGATGATGAGAATGGCGCCCTGGAAGATATATTGTGAATAGGTCGGCGCGCCGAAGATGTTGAGCCCGTTGAAGCCGAAAGCGATGATCAGAGCCCCAATAAAGGTTCCGAAGACATGGAATTCGCCGTCCCTTAGCGTCGCCGAGCCCAGGAAGACGGCGGCAAATGCAGTCAGCAGATAAGGATCGGCTGCACTGGTCGTGCCGCTGCCGAGACGCGAGGCAAGAAGGATGCCGGTCAGCGCCGCGCACATGCCCGATATCACGAATCCGAGGATCTTGATGCGGTCGACATTGATGCCGGCAAGCCGTGCTGCCGATGGATTGCCGCCGACCGCCTGGATCTCCTGGCCGAGTGCAGTCCGCTCCACCAGGACCCATAGCGCGCCGAGCACCACGACCATGATGACGATGTTGTTGGGTATGCCGAAGAGCCAGCGACCCAATGACACCTGCAGAAATGCCTCCGGCACGCCGGCCGTGATCGGGACGCCGGCCGAATAGGCAAACGACAGCCCCGTCAGAATCGTGCCGATTCCGAGCGTCGCGATGACGGAGTTCACCTTGACCTTGGTGACGATCAGCCCGTTGACGAGCCCGATCAGCCCGCCAAGTACGATGACGATCAGGATAGCTACGGCGATCGGCAGCTTATCGGAGACGATCAGGCCTGTAACCAAGACGCCGTGCAGCGACGCAGCGAAGCCAATCGACAGGTCCAGTTCGCCGACGATGACGGCAAGCGTCAGACCGCCGGCTATGATCATCGCGAGCGAGGTCTGGTTCAGGACATTGGTGAAATTGTAAATGGTCGGAAAGGCGCGCGGCGACAGGATGGAAAATGCAACGATCATCCCCACTAGGCCGATAATCGTGGCATAGCGGGCAAAAGCGCCAAGAGCGCGCTTTGCGCCGGGTGAAAGACTGCGTGTCGAAACCGCGACGTCGCTCATGTCAGTACCTTTCCGTGCCGCCGAAGGCATAGCTTGCCTCGACGATCGCATTTCGCGTGATGCCTGTTCCGGTTAGCTCCCTGACGATGCGGCCTTCCGCCATCACAAGGACACGGTCACAGAGGTCGGGTAGTTCGTCGGGCTCCGATGAGACCACGATAACGGCCATCCCGCGCGCGGCGAGATCTCGGATCAGACGATGGATGTCGGCCCGGGCGCCGATATCGACGCCACGCGTCGGTTCGTCGAGAATGAGAATCTTCGGCTGCCGCAGCAGCCAGCGGCCGATCACCACCTTCTGCTGGTTACCGCCGGAAAGCAGGCCGACGGGCGTTTCGATCGATTGCGTTTTCACCGAGAGATCGCGCACGATCTGCGCCGAAAGATTTTCGCGGCGGCGATAATCGATGAGCGGCAGCGCCGGGTTGCGGACAATGTTCAGGAGGTTCGCAAGCTGCAGATTGAAGGCCACGCTCTTGGTCAGAAGCAGGCCATCGGCGCGGCGCTCCTCCGGCACCAGCCCTAATCCCGCCTTGACCGCCTGTGCAGGGGTCCTCGGGTGAAAAGGCTTACCTTCCAGTGCCATCGTGCCGGAATCGGCGCGATCGGCCCCATAAATCAGGCGAACGAGCTCCGTACGACCGGCGCCAACAAGCCCGCCGATGCCGAGAACCTCGCCACGATGAAGCGCCAGGGAAACGTCGTTCACCTTCGGTAGCCGCGTCAGCCCTTTGATGGAGAGAACCGCTTCCCTGCGCACATAGTCCTTGTCGTGGCTGAGCTTTTCGACGGCGCCGCCGACGATCGCCTCCACGAGACTTGCCCGCGTGAGATCCGGCTTGTCGATGACGGAGATGAAATTGCCGTCGCGGAAAACGGTCACGGCATTGCAAAGTCTGAGGATTTCGTCGAGCCGATGCGAGACGTAAAGGATGGCTACACCGGAATCCCGCAGGTCTTCGATAATCTTGAAGAGCTTTTCGCTTTCAGCCGCCGAGAGGGATGCGGTCGGCTCATCCATGACGATCAAGCGTGCCTTGCGTATCAGCGCGCGGCAAATGTTGATCAACCAGTTCTCGGCCGTGGAAAGGTCCCTCACCTCCGCATTCAAAGGTGCGGTGATGCCGACCCGCCGAGCGACAGGCTCGACATCCTGTGCAATTGCCTTCCAGTTGACGACACCGAACCGCGTCTTCTTGGGCAATCCCAGCATGATGTTTTCCAGAACAGTCATACCGGGAATGAAAGCCAGCTCCTGATGGATGAAATTCATTCCGAGATCGGTCGCGGCAGCGG
>JAGWJK010000318.1 GCA_028865845.1 Rhizobiaceae bacterium | reverse complement strand
TATAATATTGCGCCGACACAGCCCATCCTCGTCGTGATCGCAGGCGATCGGCAGGAGAGGGGCAGCAACCTGCCGGATCGCCGCGCATTTCTGGTGCGCTGGGGCTTCCTGCCGGGTTGGGTGAAGGATCCCAAAGAATTTCCGCTGTTGATCAACGCCCGCGCCGAAACGGCGATCGGCAAGGCCTCGTTCCGTGCCGCCATGCGCCATCGCCGCATCCTGGTCCCAGCGTCGGGATTTTACGAGTGGCATCGTCCTTCGAAGGAAAGCGGCGAGAAATCGCAGGCCTATTGGATACGGCCGCGCCGGGGCGGTGTGATCGCCTTTGCAGGACTGATGGAGACGTGGTCATCGGCAGACGGGTCGGAAGTCGATACCGGCGCGATCCTGACCACCGCCGCCAACCGGATGATGAGCCCCATCCACGACCGCATGCCTGTCGTCATTCAGCCGGAAGATTTCGCCCGCTGGCTCGATTGCAAGACGCAGGAGCCCCGCGATGTCGCCGATCTCATGGCACCGGTCCAGGCGGATTTTTTCGAAGCCATCCCCGTCTCGGACCGCGTGAACAAAGTCGCCAACATGGGGCCGGAGCTCCAGGACGCGGTTGCGATCCAGCCGCCCACCAAACCGCCGAAAAAATCGGAGCCGGACAGTGGCCAGATGAGCCTCTTCTAGATACACGCTCCTATCTTTCTCGTCGGATTTTCCATGCCTTTCATTTCTGCCGCCGCGTCGGGTTTTTTCCTGGGCGCATCGCTGATCATCGCTATCGGCGCTCAAAATGCTTTCATCCTGCGCCAGGGCCTGCTGCGCTCGCACGTCTTCATTCTATGCCTGATCTGCGCGCTATCGGATGCGGTGCTGATTGCCGCCGGCGTCGGTGGCCTCGGCACGCTGGTGTCGCAATCGCCGACGCTGATCGATATCGTCTCGCTGGGGGGAGCGGCTTTCCTCGGCAGTTACGCCATTCTGGCGTTCCGCCGCGCATTGCAGCCGCATGCGATGAAAGCGGATGCGCATGAGGACGCGACGTTGAAGGCGGCGGTTGCGACCTGCCTTGCCTTCACCTTTCTCAATCCGCACGTTTATCTGGATACGGTCGTGCTGCTCGGCAGCCTGTCGGCGGCACACCAGGGCGCCGCGCGCGTTGCCTACGGCATCGGTGCAGCTATCGCATCTTTTGTCTGGTTCTTTGCGCTTGGCTATGGCGCCCGGCTGTTGCAGCCTATTTTTGCCAGACCCGCCGCTTGGCGGGTTCTGGATGTAGTGATCGGCATCGTCATGAGCCTCTTGGCTCTCAGCCTTCTCCTGCGGTTCCTGAACGGCAGCTAAAACGCTATTCCAAGGATGCGGAGCAAATCAATCCGATCATGTCGGGTCGAAAGGCGTAGCCAAGATGACGGCCGGAAAGGGATCTGCGGGATCCGGATCTCAGGCGATCTTCTTCTTCAGCGGCTTCGGCTTTGCCATCAGATGGGCGGCCATGACGGCCTTCAGGGCGAGCGGACGATAGAGCAGGCTCGGATCGATCTTGGCCTGCGGCTGCGCCTCAGCTTGCGGCATTTCTTCTTTCTTCGTCGTCACTGGATTTCTCCTTAATGTGTTCCCTAAGGGTGTTTTTTTGATTCACTGCCGTACGTTGTTGTTTTGTCATAAATCATGACAAATCAAAGGCGTTTGCCGATCAGCTTTTGTAAACACCCACCATAATTCGCGAGGTTAGAGCGCAATTTTAATAGAATACCTATCTAATTTAGGTGTTTATTTTTCGTTAAGAGGTTGTGAAATTGCGCCGCGCCCAGGCGGATAGGCGGCCACTGTGCCAGCCAAGACACAGCGCTCGTGCTCAAAAGTCGTTCATGAATATTCAGATATGCCGGCCGATATCGTCGTTGGAATCGTCGACGTCAGGGTCGGCCGGACCGTTGATCGTGAAGGTGCCGTATTTACGCGCCCAGGAGCGGGCACCGAGCGGCAGCGACAGCAGATAGGCAACGACGGTCACGACCATGACGTGCCAGGTGTAGCTCATCAACAGCGCCACGTAGACGACCACGCCCAGCATGATCGGCAGGACGAGATCGCGGCGGATGCGGCTCGTCTCCGATTTTCCCGACCAAACCGGCAAGCGGCTGACCAGCAGGAAGCCGATCAGGACCGTGTAGGCGGAGGCCCAATAGGCGAAGGTCGGCTTCGGCGAAATGCCGAGAAAGCCGAGATAAACGGGCAAAAGCACCAGCATGGCGCCCGCCGGCGCCGGAACGCCGACGAAATATTCCGATTGCCAGGAAGCCTTGTTCTCGCGCTCGGCCATGACGTTGAAACGCGCAAGCCTCAGGCTTGCGGCGATCGTGTAGATCAGCGCCGCGATCCAGCCGAGCGAGCGGGCCTGATCGAGCAGGAAGACATAGACGACCAGCGCCGGCGCAACGCCGAAATTGACGATGTCGGCAAGCGAATCCATCTGGGCGCCGAACTTCGACGTCGCTTTCATCAGACGCGCCACGCGCCCGTCGATGCCGTCGAGGAAGGCGGCGACCAGCACCGCGACCACGGCTAGTTCATAGCGATTTTCGAAGGCGAGCCGGATGCCCGTTAAGCCGGCGCAGATGGCGAGCACGGTGATCAGGTTCGGCACCATCAGCCGCAGCGGAATTTCCCGCAGGCGCGGTCCACGCGCTTCGTCGTTGGGACCGTGCGGTTCGAATGGTGGGAAGGGCGTCTTCATCTCGCGCGTTCCTCGCTATCAGCCACGGCGGCTAAGGGTGGGACCTTTGAGGGAACCGAATTCGGCAATGACGGTCTCGCCAGCAATCGCCCTTTGACCGACCGACACGCGCGAAACCGCGCCGGTCGGCAGGAAGACGTCGAGGCGAGAGCCGAAACGAATGAGGCCGAAGCGTTCGCCTGCATCGAGCGGCTCGCCTTCATGCACGAAGCACAGGATGCGGCGAGCGACGAGGCCGGCGATCTGCACGACGCCGATTTCACCATGGCGGGTCTGGATGACAACGCCGTTGCGCTCATTCTGTTCGCTGGCCTTGTCGAGCTCCGCATTGAGGAAGCTGCCGCTGCGATAGGCGACGGTGGTGATGCGGCCGCGCATCGGCGCACGGTTCACATGGCAATCAAAGACGTTCATGAAGATCGAGATGCGCAACATCGGCTCGTCGCCGAGACCGAGTTCGGCCGGCGGCACCACCATCTGCACGGCGGAGACCTTGCCGTCCGCCGGCGAAATCGTCAGATCGTCGTCCTGGGCCGTCATGCGCTCCGGATCGCGGAAGAAATAGGCGCACCAGAGGGTGAGGACCAGGCCGATCCAAAAGAGCGGCTTGAAGACCCAGCCGAGTATCAGCGACGCAACAAAGAACCCGATGACGAAAGGATATCCTTCCTTATGCACGGGGACGATCGTGTTGCGTATGCTGTTGAACAAGCTCATCGATGCTTGGCTCCTGTGACTATTCGATGACGGTGACTATAGGCAAACGCTGTCATGGGCAATGCTATCGCACACTCGCCCCCAGCCGAAACCGGGCTGATACAAGGATGTCAACGATCTTTCGGCCGGAATAGTGCCCTTCGACGAAAAATGCGATGCGCCGTAAATCGTCCACAGGCATTGCCGTCGCGGCCATGTTCGACGGCCGGAGGAGCGAAAACAGATAAGCCGCCGGCAGGCGCCGACGGCTTTCGATCGTCACTTTGGCAGGTTGGAACTTAGAGGCCGAGAGTGGCGCGCAGTTCCGTCTTTGCGGCTTCGTATTCGCTCTTGTAGTCGTCATGCGTCATGATCGTCTGGGCGATTACGGTGCCGGCAATGCGGCCGGCTTCGATATCCGAAGCGTAGTGGATGCCGCCGACGACGCGGTTATGGCCGTATTCCCAGGCGCGCGACATGATGACGGCCTTCTTTTCCGGAACCATGTTCGACAGGACGACGCCCATCAGCGTTCCGAGCGTCGTGTGGCCCGACGGATAGGAGCCCGACTTCGAAAGCGGCACGATCGGCTTTACGAGATCGCTATAGAGATGCGGGCGCGGACGCTTCCAGACATCCTTGGCCGGATCGACGACTGCAGCTTCGGTCTCGACGATACGGTCGAAGAAGGCCGTGAACTTCGGAAGGTTTTCCTTGGTGAACTTCGGATTGTCGATGACGTCGGAGAAACGCCAGACGTTTTCCTCGGCATCGGCAACGGCGCGTGCGGCCATTTCCGGGGTGCGGGTGACCTGGATGGTCAGGATTTCCGCCAGTTCGGCCTTCATCTGAGCCGAATCATTGGCCGGCGGCGGCGGCAGGAGGTTCAGGAGGTTGACTTCCTTGGCGTCGGTGAACGGCTTGGCGTCCTCGGCGAAAACCGGCGCTGCAAGGCCGACGGCGAGGATGAGGGTAAAAGTTCTGAGAAGATTACGCATTCGGGGCCCCTTCAAATGAATGACCGCCGGTACCTAACAAGCGCGTATCTCAGCTACATGACAACCAGACTGATAGGTCGGCAATAACGCGTTGCCGCCGGCTTCCGATCCCAACCGACTCAAGAGTTCTTTATGGCCACCAGATCAGGCTTAGGCTCACGCCACCGCCTGAGCTCAGGAGGCGGGCGCGAGCCTCGTGACGACACCCATATCGTCGCTCTCGCGAACCTGCTTCAGATGTTCTTCCGCCTGCGTTGCCTCGCGCTGGCGGCTCCACATGGAGGCGTAGAGGCCGTTCTTTTCGAGGAGGGCGGCATGCGTGCCACGTTCGGCGATCTCGCCGCTCTTCAGGACGATGATCTCGTCTGCGCCGATGACGGTGGAGAGCCGGTGGGCAATGACCAGCGTCGTGCGGTTCTTCGAGACGACATCGAGCGCCGCCTGGATTTCGCGCTCGGTGGTAGTGTCGAGCGCCGAGGTCGCCTCGTCGAGGATGAGTACAGGCGGGGCCTTGAGCACCGTGCGGGCGATCGCGACGCGTTGTTTCTCGCCGCCGGAGAGCTTCAGGCCGCGTTCGCCGACCTTGGTGTCGAAACCTTCCGGCAATTGGCTGATGAAGTGACCGATCTGGGCGATATCCGCCGCTGCCGTTACATCGGCCTCGCTCGCACCGGGCCGGCCATAGCGGATGTTATAAGCGATCGTGTCGTTAAAGAGCACGGTATCCTGCGGCACCATGCCGATCACCTTGCGCAGGCTCTTCTGCGTCACCTTCCGCAAGTCCTGGCCGTCGATGGTGATCGTCCCGCTTTGGACGTCGTAGAATCGGTAGAGAAGGCGCGACAGCGTCGATTTTCCTGCGCCCGACGGGCCGACGACGGCAACCGTCTTGCCGGCTGGAACCTCGAAGGAAATGCCCTTCAGGATCGGCCGGGCGGCATCATAGGCGAAGTGGACATCCTTGAAGGAGATTGCGCCCTGGCCGATCGCCAGTTCCTGTGCGTCGGGAGCGTCGACCACTTCCGGCTGGACCTCGAGCAGGTCGAACATTTCTTCGATATCGGTGAGACCCTGACGGATTTCGCGGTAGACGAAGCCGATGAAGTTCAGCGGCACCGAAAGCTGCAGCAGCATGGAATTGATGAAGACGAAGTCGCCGACCGTCTGGTGGCCGTTGAGAACGGCATAGGCCGAGAACACCATCATCACCGTCGTGCCGAGGCCGAAGATGACGCCCTGGCCGAAGTTGAGCCAGCCGAGCGAGGTCCAGACGTCGGTCGCAGCCTTCTCGTAGCGCGACATCGACTGGTCGAAGCGCTTGGCCTCCATCTCCTCGTTGCCGAAATACTTGACCGTCTCGAAGTTCAGCAGCGAATCAATTGCCTTGGTATTCGCGTCCGTGTCGCTCTCGTTCATCGTCCGGCGGATAGAGATGCGCCAGTCGCTCGCCCTGACCGTGAACCAGATGTAGAGCCAGACCGTGACGCCCGTGATCGCGAGATAGGAA
>JAGWJK010000317.1 GCA_028865845.1 Rhizobiaceae bacterium | reverse complement strand
ACGCCCCCCGCTGAAAAGCTTCGTCTGATCCAAGAGTTGCAATTTGGGAACCGAGAAGAATTGTCGGAGAAAAACGGCCTGAGTGTCTCGCGTCCGCTCATGGGTCATCGAGCCAAAGGCAGCCGCTGTTGCAAAGTAGTCACTATATGACGACGGGACAGGGTCTAGTTGCGCCAGAGCCGCACCTCGCGTCATTCCGATAGCGAGGATGTCCTCGTTTGTTCCCGTTGAGAACCATCAGTTTACGCTAGTCAAATGCTACTTCTAATTAGCACAGACAGGCAACTGCCTCCTTGAGTGGAAATGCGATAACGTACTGTCGCATGGGGACAATCCAGATGGAGCGCGAGGATGCCCGCTTCTATACGACGGATGTTCGGCGAAGCCGTCCATCATTATGACAGCACCTACTATGCCAATTTCCTGCCGGACGAGCCGGTCACAGTCGGAGACTACGGGCTGCTTCTCGACGGCGCGTTCAAACGTCTCGGATCGATGTCGAGCAGATTCGGGATCGAGGTCGAGCCTACCAAGCCGAAAAGCCGGAGTGGTATAAACTTCAACTCAGGTAGCGGCGTCTCTATGCAGAGTAACGCGACCGCGACCGCACACGCTCCTGGTCTAGCCGACGGTCAGGCAACGGCGAGCATATCATTCGCGTACGCGAACGGCCTCTTTTTCTCGGCCGCCGGCTGCGAGATCGTCGCCATCGAAAACGAACACATGCTTCATGTTCAACTTCTCAACTTGTTCTCCCGCGGACCTTGGGAAGCCAAGATGGTCGCGGTGACCGGCATCGTGACAACGAAATGGTTGACACTCGTCACCGCTGCGGGGAACGGCGCGGCAATAGAGATCAGCGCCCGCGCCAAGGGCCCTATGGATTTCACCGAGTTAGAGGTCGCCGCTGGACCAAAGATCGTCGCGGAAAGAAGCATCGGCACCAAGATCATCAGCAAAGCCGGAACCCCGCTGGTCCGTCTGGCCGCGGTTCGAATGGCCGGCAAATGGCCGTTATCTCGCAAAACACCGATAGTGAAAATCGATATCGATCTGATTGGAGAGGATCAACCATTGGATTTGTCGGCGGTACGCGACCAGCTCTTGCGTTCTGGCGGTTCAATTGAAGAGGCATTCGTCTTCCGCACGCTTGAAGGAGAAGACGAGTTCACGTGATTGGGAGGGCGGTTCCATGAACAGGTGCTGTGGAGAAACCGTCGGCGCAATCGAGCATGCGTTCCTTCAAAAGTACGGAGCGATAGATAACGCAACCGAACTCGCGAAATTGACCGCTGTGTTGGAGAAATATAGGCGGCTTGCCGGCAGCATCAGGATATTTTCCGAGCTGCGGGTTGCCGACATCCCCGCACCGGCCGCGGCAATGATCATGCGTGCCAAATGCCCCGTGTGCGCTGACGAACAGGCGATCATTGTTGTCAGTTCGGCCATTCTGCTCGCCATCGAGCAGTTGGTGTCGCTATACGGAAGTGTCGTGCTGGCATGGGATCAAGAGCCGAAGTTCCGCGAACTGACTGATGCTGATTTCGCCGCTTTCGAACAGATCATCGCAGACTTTGTTGAGCGCGGCGCGGCCTCGTTTTCTCACATCGCCCCGACAATGGAACGAGCCCCGCGACACGTCCGCGCCGCGTTTGAGAAGATGATCGACGTCGCCAAGGCTTGGGTCGTCGCCCACGAACTCGCACACTTCTACCATTCGAGCTTTATGTTCTCGGCCGATCCGAACTTCATGGAGACAAAGCACCGGATCGAGACCTTGTTGGAACGAGCGGCCGTGGATCAAGGAGACTTGACGAAAGAGAACTGGGCGGTCGAGCTGTTCGCCGACGCCGTCGCTACGGACACCCTAGCCATCGATCTGCAGAACCATCACGACGACATCCCCGCTCTTGAAAGGCTTCTAGGCGGCGTCGGCGCGGCGCTCGAGGTCATCTACCGGCTGGAAATCGCGGTTATCGGTTTACGATGCATGCAACCTGATTTCGTACCGAAGCATCCGCCCGCGGCACTACGTTGGGACGCGATCTGTGGCGGAAGGGAGGCCAAGCTGGCCGCAGTCCTCGGCACCATCTCCCAGAAATTCGCCACCCAGGCCCAGAGCACCCAGGGTCTCGCCCCGTTGGATCGGATCTGACGCCCCTGGAGTCAGACTCATGGAGCATACCGCTAATGCTAAGTGTGGGGGATCTGCGCATAATTGGGAGCCGACCACCGATTCCCCAATTTCAATACTGGCGCCAAAATGACCGAACACCGCCCGAATTGTGAAGTGGGTCGTTCGAACCGCCTCCGCCACTCGAATGCCTCGCATCACTAAAGAGCCCGAATTCGGGAACGTCAGTCCGGCAAATCACGTGTTTGTTTCTCGAACTGGATAGTCCGGTCAAGATCAGTTTAGCTATCGCAGTCGCGCCGCTAGCTTATCGAGCATCGGCCGCTGTCCCGTGAGTATCTTAACAGCGGCGGCGTCCAGCGAAAACCATCCGGCGCGGTCGACCTCGGGGAAACTTTTACGTTGGCCGGATCTCGGCGGCCACTCCATCGTGAACGTTGAGCTGCGAATGTTCTCGACATCGAGTTCAGGGTCCGCTTCCACCGACCATGCTACGACGGTCTTCCCGCTCGGCTGGCGGTAGGCCCCAAGCGGGGCGAAGGCCCCATCGACGACGACGCCCAACTCCTCGGTAGTCTCTCGGATAGCGGCGGAAAGGTCGTCCTCTCCTGGTTCGACAAGCCCCTTCGGTATCGACCAAGCACCGTCGTCCTTTCTCGACCAAAACGGACCACCAGGATGGACGAGGAGAACTTCGACTTCCCGCTCGGACCGGCGGAAGATCAATAGGCCGGCGCTACGTTCTGGCATCGTGATGCAGACCCTCTTCGAGAGACGACCACCGGGCTCGGGGTGGGATGAAACGACAGCGACATTTGACAGCTCCCTCGCCGCTCGCAGCGAGCGCTCGATACCAGATCGAATATCCGCCTTCCGTGCCTCCGATCAGGTAGCGGATCTTGCGCCGCCGTTCCGGCGAAGTCCACTCCAGCGACATCGGCGACCACTGGAGGAAAAGGGATGCCCAACCAAGCCGGCGAATCCTTCCACGCAGCCGCATCTTGACTCCTCGGCGACGAGAGAACATTATATGAACAAATAAAGGCAAATGCCATCGGAGCAAGCTGCCCGACAGTTGAAACAAACCAGAAATCACAACGAACCACCGAGGCGACAACGCCGCCGGAGGGAGACGCACGTCCAACATCTGAAGGAAGAGACCAATGTTTGATGAAATCCCGGAAGACGACGTCTGGCAAGAAATGGACGACGATGGGCCGACACCAAAACCCGGAATCCTCACGCTATCGGAGGACGACGTTCGAGCGCTTCGTGAATTCGAGGCTTTGGTCGGAGGCGATTGCTTCGACGTCAGGGACGATGATGGCGCGGTCTACAAGTCGGATACGCTGATGGGTCATCTCGGAAACATCCGTTCGATCCTCGCTCGGCTCGGTTCAATCCGTTCGGTCAGCGAGAGCGACGTCAGGATGATCTATGAGTTCGACCGCTATGTCGGCGGAAATGCGTTCGACGAATGGCATCCAAACGGTGGCAGGTGCAAATCCCGCTCGTTGATAAGGTAGCTCGAGCGCACACGAAACATTCTCTGGAAGCTCATGGACTATCCAGACGTCGAGTTCGGCTTCTACCCGACGCCGATCCAGGAGACTTCGGTCGACGAACTGCATCCGGCTTTATCGGCGGAAATCGGGGAACGTTCATCGCTCAAGATATACTATGCAGGCGTATATATGACGCCGGATTGCACATTCTTCGGAAGCCTTGAGCTTCTTGTCGATGAAGCGGCACGCGAAGCTTGCGGACTATTTCGGGTTCCGTTCGAATTGTCTGAGCGGATTATTGGGCCGGCATGGACGAAGCATACCGACATCGACGCGACCGTGCAGACCTATCTCGATGGCATTCCGGACTTGAGGCTGATCTATGCGGTGAATGATGACGAAGAAGAAGAGATGGCCGAGTCGTGATCTCACGGGACGCCAGCATGGCGACCTCCTTGTTCGCATTTGACTCCTGCCACCGAAGGACTTTATCGCATGAGCGCTTGGAATAGGACTGAAGACCGACCACCGGAAGACATGGTCGGCCAGCTCGAGCACGCCGCCGACCGCATCGGCGACGTCTCGCGAGCAGATCTACAAGTTATGCTGCGCCGGGCCGCGCTACTGATCCGGAACGCCGCGCCGGTGGGATTCGTCGCCGAAATTGAAGACGCTATCCGCTCCGTGTCCGACGAACTCCAAATGACGCGGAACGACACGATCCGGCGCATCGTGAAGGAGTGGCTCGAAACCAACACGTATCTGCCGATCCATACCCTTGAGGAAGATGGCGACGTCGAAGGATCCGCCTAAAATTCACTGCTCGACAGTGAATGCTGTCGACGTCAAGGAAGCGTCAGCCGGCCGGGCGCAAATGGTGGGCATTTGCAGTTAGCAATTGTGGCCTTAGGAGGCCAAGAACGTCTGTCGCGGCGTTGCGATAGTCCTCGGCGGAATGGCCTTCCATGGTCGTTCCTCGAAGCGCAATCTCGAGCAGCGCCTGCAGTTCCACGACCCGTTCGCTATGATTATCACAGGAGATGCGAGGACTATCCGGAGTGTTAGTGCGATCTACCAATGACCCATGCCCAATTCTTATTCACTAAGTAAATGGTCAGGTGAAAAATTGCCGGCCGCAATCCGAAACCACGAAGAGAACCGAATGAACGGCCAACCCAGTATGCGGGAGCGATCAACCGGCCATTCAGCGAGACTTCAACCCGGAAGCGGCAACGCCCGCTTTTAATTGTCTCCGTCTTGTTGCTGCATGTAGCGTTCATTTTCTTGTTGTTGACGCTGCTCCTCTTGCTGCCGGTCGAAGTTTTCTTGCCAGTCGCGATTGCGTTGAGCCTGTTGCTCGTCCTCTTCCTGGTCCTCCTGCATAGCCTTGTACCACGGATCGTCTTCCAGGTTCGTCGGAGCGTAAGTGTTGTCTGGACTGCTGTAGGTGACCGCATTCTGGGTGTCACTATCGTCTGTCTGCAAATCGCTCGCAGCCTTTGCACTGCCTAAGGCGGCAGCCTTCTGCATCCAGGCGACGCCGGCCGTATGATCTCGAGGGACACCCCAGCCTTCGTCAAGGATCAATCCCCAGTTCGCCATGCCGTCGACGTCGTTGCCTTCAGCGGCTTTCTTGTACCATTGGGCCGCCGCCACCTCATCTTGGCGCACGCCATCTCCATGGAATTGCATGTCGCCGAGCTCCACCATCGCTGCAGTGACGCCCTTGTCGGCTGCCGCTACATACAGCATAGCTGCCATAGTCTTGTTGGCCGCAATGCCGGTTCCCCTCCTGAACATCAATCCTGCGTTCAGATATCCCATCGGATCTCCGTTCGCCCCAGCTTGGGTGTACATTTGCACGCTCTCGTGGAACTGGCCAATTTGTTGAAGGGCCCGGCCCAGTTGATACGCCAAGCGACCGTTTTTCGGATCGGACGCGAGCGCCTCTCTGCAAGGGCTGACTGCCGCGGCTCCATTGACCCTATCACCGGACACACCAGGAACCCCTTTCGGGCGCGTATTGTCTAAAGGACTGGCAGCCAGTTGGTCGCATCGTGTCTCAGCTTCAGAAGTCACCACATTTGGTGGCTTTGATGAGGACGTCGTATTTGCCGCCGTGCTCGCTTGCGAACCGTTCGGCGTCTGCTGGAGCGATGCAAGTGTGGCTGCGGCGGAACTCTTCGGGTTTAGGGCAACGGCTTTCGCTAGATCGGCCTCCGCAGCGGAGCGATTTCCTATGGCGAGATAGGCTTGGCCGCGTCCGCTATATGCTTCCGAAAGGCCGGGCTGTAGGGCGATAG
>JAGWJK010000316.1 GCA_028865845.1 Rhizobiaceae bacterium | reverse complement strand
ACCTATTGGCGTTGGGCCGAGACCATTTTCGATATCTGTCCGGAGTTGAAGGACGCGCCGCAGGTGTTGGCGATCGGCGATACGCATCTGGAGAATTTCGGCACCTGGCGGGATGAGGAAGGGCGGCTGGTCTGGGGCGCCAACGATTTCGACGATGCCGCCGTCATGCCCTATGCGCTCGATCTCGTCCGCCTGGTGACCAGCGCGATCCTGGCGCGCGACGCCAATGATCCAGCTCCCCGGATCATCGCCGAGACGGTCCTTGCCGGTTATCGCCGCGGTCTGGAGAAGGCGGCGCCGATCATCCTGGAGCGGGACTATAAGTGGCTGCGCAACGACGTGCTCCTGTCGAACAACGAACGCAGGGAGTTTTGGGAGAAGTTTCGCGACCTGCCTCCGGCATCAAAGCCGGTGTCGCCGCCTTATGTGGAGGCGCTGCGGCGGTCGCTGCCCGATCCGGCGGCTGCCTTCGTCGTCAAGCCGCGCACGGCCGGCACGGGCAGCCTGGGCCGCCCGCGTTTCGTCGCCGGTGTCGAATGGCGCGGCGGCCCGGTCCTGCGCGAGGTCAAGGCGCTTGCCCAGTCCGCCTGGTCGCTGAAGCATAATCCGGCCGACACGATGATCCATACCGCGGTCATCGCCTCAGGCCGCGCGCGCTCCCCTGATCCCCGATACCAGGTGACGGACAATCTGCTCGTTCGCAGGCTCTCGCCGAACAGCCGCAAGATCGAGGTCGAGGGCGATGCGAAACTTCTGCTGTCTCCCGCCATGCTCGATGTGATGGGCTTCGAGATCGCCAACTGCCATGTCGACGACGCCTCCCGCATCCCGGGCATCATCGCCGATCTCGACGGACGGAAAGCCGACTGGCTGCGCGACGCCGCCAAGGCGGCAGCTGCGGCGATTGCAACGGAGCAGGCGGAGTTTGCAAGACGGGGATGACTTACCTTCTCCCCAGCGGGGAGAAGGTCGTGCGCAGCACGGGTTGAGGGGGCGTTGCACCGTTAGGGGCATAGCCTTTCGCTGAACCGCTCAAGGCTCTCGGAGCGCCGCTCCTCGCTCCCCTCATCCGACCCTTCGGGCCACCTTCTCCCCGCTGGGGAGAAGGTCAAACTCAACCAACCCGCCCGATCCGTACAATATGCTGATCCCAGGCCACGTCGCTTTTCCGACCCAGGAACTCGCCGCCATAGGACGAGACCGCAAAACCGTGCGGCGCCGGTGCGATGCCGGCAGCGTCGGGCAGGCTTTCGACCTTGAGCACCGCACCGGTTCTGGCGTCGAGCGTTACCGACGTGCCTTCGATCGGCGAGGTGACGCCAACGAGATTTTCGGCGCGGTTGACGGCAATCGCACCGACATAGTTGCCAAGCGCGCGGGTTGTGTCGTCAGGCAGGGGGACGAAGGTCAGGTCCTCGCCTTTGGCGAAGTGGCCAACCAGCGGCGGCAGATCATTGCGGTGGCCTTCATATTGGCAGGCAAACCAGATGCGGCCGCTGGCATCGATATCGACATGCCGCGTCGAGACCTGCGCATATTGCGGCGGCAACGCGTGTTTCTCGATCAGGCGGCCGGTTACCGCGTCGATCAGCGTCAGCGATGGCTGCATGTGGTCGAGATTGAGCTTGGTGCGACCGAAATCCGGATGGGTTTCGATGCCGCCATTGGCAACGATCAGAAGCTTGCCGTCGTCGGAGACGGTCATGTCGTGCGGGCCGGTGCCGTAGGTCTCGTATTCGCCGATGCGGACAAAGCAGTTTCGGGCGTCGTAGAGACCGATGATGCCCCTGTTGTTGTCGAAATCGTTCTCGCTGGCATAGAGCAGCTTGCCGTCAGGCGAAAACGTTCCGTGACCGTAGAAATGTCGGCCCTCGCGTGCAGCAATCACGATCGGCTCGCCCTTGTTCCAGGGGTCGAAGATCATCGCATAGGTCCCCGGCCGGCGGGCGAAGGCGACGGTCTTGCCGGTGACCGTCGAAAAGGCCATGCCATGGGCGCGAGCCGGCAATGGCACCTGATCGATGATCTCGCCGCGTTCGCTGACGGTTGCGACCGCAAACGAGCCATCGGCAGCGCGAATGCCCGATGCATAGACGGCATCGGCGCGTTCGAGCGCCATCAGCGCTCCCGGCCTCAGAGTGGCCAGGAACGTCACGCCGGCGGCCTTTACGAAGGCTCTGCGATCGATCAGCGCGCTGCGCATAACATCAATCCCCGTCGGCGAAGGAGAAGCCGGCGGAAAGGCCGATCGCTCCACCGAAATTGTCGCTGAAGCCGGTGGTGAGATCGCGGGTGTCGGAACGAAGCGTGTCGATCTTTGCACGTTCGCTATCGCTGGCAAGTGCCGCCTCGATATCGGGATTGATGGTCGGCGCCGTCGCGGTCAGCTTGTTAAGCAGATCGTCGATCTTGCCGGCGAGGTCGCGCTTGTCGGCCGGCAGCAGGTCTGCCATATCAGCCTTCTCCCAAAGCGTCTTCAGTCCTTCGATATTGGCGTTGATCGAGGTCCAGGTGTTACCCGAGCGCCAGTAGATCGCCATTTTCGGCCGGGCCGCGGCGACGTCGCCCTTGTAGAAGGTCTCCAGCCGCTGATCGCGGACGTTTTCCGCGCCGTGCACGAGAACGCCGAGAAGTGCCGTCACAGCTTCCTTATTGTCCATGAAGTCGTCGCTGGTCTTGCCCGGGTTCTTCCAGGATTTCTGCACGCCGTTCGGGTCGTCCCATTCGTCGGCGATCTCCTTGGCGACATTGTCGATATTGCCGGCAATGGCGGCGCCGTAGCGGCAGCGGAACCCCTGCTTCTCGTTTGCGAGCACGCTCGAGCCGTTGCCGTAGAGCACATATTCGAGCGCGGTCATGCTCATCAGCGCCACGCTTTTCTTGGCGACAGCCTCGACCGAGGCGTCATTGTCGTCGGCCTTGGTGATCAGCGCCTGCACCTGCCTGAGGCCGACGCCTTTGCGGTCGGGGTAAAAGAGAATGTGCTCGAAGCGGTTCTTCTCGATGACGGGACCTGCCTGGACGATCTCGATACGCGACCAGCTCTTCACGGTATCGCCGAAAGCGGCTTGTGCTGCGGATACGTTGGCGGACGAAGGATCGGCGCAGAGCGCCTTCATCGCTGCGGTCAATTTCGAGGTCGACTCATGCATGGCGCGGTAGCCGGGACGGATGACATCGTCGACCGCTTTCTGCATGACGGCAGGCACCGCCGCCTCGTTGAGCCCGGCGCCGTTGGTGGTTGCCTGCTGGGCACCGGCAGGCAACGCTGCGAGGCTGAGGAGGAGGCTTGCGGCAAGCGGTTTCCAATGGCGCATCAGAGGGACTCCAGAAAGTTGATGAGGGCCTGCCGGTCGTCTTGCGGCAAGTTTGCGAATGCGTTGCGGGCCTTTTCCGCCTCGCCGCCGTGCCAGAGGATGGCTTCGGTGAGCGTGCGGGCGCGGCCGTCGTGCAGGTAGGCCTGCTGGCCGCTCACGGTTTGGGTGAGGCCTATACCCCAGAGAGGCGGCGTGCGCCAATCGCGGCCGGATGCCACACCCACCTGCTGGCCGTCGGAAAGACCATCGCCCATGTCGTGCAACAGGAAGTCGGAATAGGGCCAGATCAGCTGGAAGGCCTGCGCCTTGTCCTTGCCGTCAGCCTCCTTGAGATCGTCGCGGGTGACGAATTTCGGCGTGTGGCAGGCGGCGCAGCCCGATTGATAGAACATCTGCTTGCCGTGCAGCACATCCGGGAAACTTGCCTTGCGGCGGGCGGGCACGGCGAGATTTTCGGAATAATAGGTGACGAGATCGAGGATCGGACCCGGCGCCTCGGTGTCGCCAAGGCGCTTCTGCACGCCGGTCGGCATGGCAAGGCAGTGCGTTTCCCTTGCGGTGCAATCGCCATGGGCGTTCGTACGGTCGGGATTGGAGATTCCGATATCGGTCACGAAGGCGTCGGCGACCTGGTCGCGCACGGTGGCATTCTGCGCCTTCCAGCCGAAGCGTCCGAGGGCAATCTGGCCGGTGCGATGATCGCGGACGATGGACGCGCGGCCGCGAATACCGTCGCCATCCTTGTCGTCGGGATCGGCATGGGCAAGGATGTCGGCTTCCGGAATGGCCTCGATCAACCCGAGACCGATCATCGGCGGCGCGATGCGTGGCGACAGCGTCGTTGCCGGATCGAGCGGGCCATAGGCAAGATCGGTGACGCTGTAATGCGGCTTGCGCAGCGATCCGATTTCGCCACCGGGAAGCGTCACGTTCTCTTCGGTGTAATCAACGCTCACCTTGCCTTCGGCGGCAAGGCCTGGAACGGCGAGATCCTGCAGCTGCACACCGTAGGTCGCGTCGGGGAAGTTCAGCGCCTTGAAATCCTTGACGGCGTGTTCTTCGTCCGGCGTTGCCGCCGGTCGGGCGAGCCGAAGCACCATCGATGTCGCAGCGGCCCCTGCCGTCTCCGGCGGATGGCCGCGCCCATCGCGGATATGACAGCTTTGGCAGGATCGCGCATTGAAAAGCGGCCCCAGTCCGTCCGTCGCCTGCGTCGAGGAAGGAGAGGAGACCCAGAGCTGCCGGAACAACGCGTTGCCGAGATGGAAATTCTGTTCGCGCTCCAATCCGAGATTGGCGGAGGGCTGCGAGAAGATGTTGCGGCTGACGGGGGCAATCGACGTAGTCGCGCCGCTCTCCATCGCCTCATAGGCTTCGGCCTTGGAAAAATCCGTCGCCGGTCGCGTGATATCCTGCACGCGCTTCAACTGCTCGGGCGATAGGTCGGCCCGGACGGCCGGAAAGTTCAAGATATCGGCGGCAGCCAAGGTGATCGAAAAAACGACAAAACCCGCTGCGAAAGCGGGCAAAAGGGCGCGGCGGGCCGGAATGCGGATCATGGATGTCAGGGCGGCAGCGCTTTCGACGCTACCGCCCTCCTTTATTACTTCTTGAAGACAGCGCTAGGATTGTCGAGGCTGTCGGAACCTTCAAGCTTGATCGTTCCGAGATCGAGGGCGGCAACGACGCGCTGAATGCTCTTCGTCTGGTCGAGCAGGCCGTCGATCGCCTTCTGAACCGTGGCGTTGCCGACGGTATTGCCTTCCGCGATCATCTGGTCGTACTTCTCGACCGTTTCGCCGCGGTGAACCATGGCCTTCATGGCATCGAGCGTAGCGTTGAGCTTGCCTTCCATTTCCTTGTCGAGCGCCTTGTCCTTGGCGGCGACGAGGTCATGCAGCGACGGGCCCTTCATCTTCGTGCCGTCCACGCGGGTATAGTTCCCGTTATAGGCCGAAGCGATGCCGATGGCGGCATTGTTATGGGAGTTGTAGGTGTTGTCGGAGAAGCAATCGTGCTCCTGCTCCGGATCGTGCAGCAGCAGGCCGAGCTTCATGCGCTCGCCGGCGAGTTCGCCGTAGGAGAGGGAGCCCATGCCGGTCAGGATGGCTGCAAGGCCAGCCTTCGGGTCGGCTTCGTCGGTCGTCGTGGCCTTGCCGTCCGGCGCCCAGTTGGCGGTCATTTCCTGAAGGTCGGAAACGAGCAGCGTCGAGGCCGACTTCAGATATTCGGCGCGGCGGTCGCAATTGCCGTGCGTGCAGTTCTTGAGGTCGTAGTCAGTGGCAGGGCGTTCGCCGGCGCCCGGTCCGGTGCCGTGCAGGTCCTGACCCCACAGGAGGAACTCGATGGCATGGTAGCCGGTCGCAACGTTGGCGTCGACGCCTGCCGCACCTTGCAGCGTGCCCGACAGGAATTCCGGGCTCAGATGCGAAGCGTCGACATCCTTGCCGTTGATCTTGATCGTCTTGTTGGCAATGACGTTGGCGACGTAAAGCGAGTTCTCATCGCTCTCGGTGCCGTAGGAGGCGTCGACGTAGTCGATCAGGCCTTCATCCAGCGGCCAGGAATTGACCTTGCCTTCCCAATCGTCAACGATCGGGTTGCCGAAGCGGTAGACTTCCGTCTGCTCGTAGGGAACGCGGGCCTTG
>JAGWJK010000315.1 GCA_028865845.1 Rhizobiaceae bacterium | reverse complement strand
GGCAGCGCCGCAGCGGCAGCCGGGATCGAACCGGGCGACCGTCTCGTCGGCGTCGACGGCAACAAGGTGACGACCTTCGACGAGGTCCAGCGCTATGTCGGGCTGCGACCCGGCCGCACGATCAAGCTCACGGTCGAGCGCGACGGCGAGACACGCGATTTTCAAATCGAGCCGAAGCTGGTGGAAGACACCGACCAATTCGGCAACAAGATGGAAATGGGCCGCATCGGTATCGCCCTGGTCGATCCCGTGATCACGGCGGTCCAGCCCGGCGGCCCGGCAGCGACGGCCGGCATTCAGACCGGCGACCGCCTGATCGCCGTCGACGGCAACAATGTTGCGACCTACTACGATGTCGGCCGCTACGTCATTGACCGTCCGGGCAAGAGTTTCGTCCTGACCGTCGAGCGTAACGGCCAGACACGCGATTTCACGATCGTGCCGCAAAGCCTGACGACCACCGACGCCTCCGGAAACAAGCGGGACGTCGGCAGCATCGGCATTGCGCCGATCGATCCGCTGGTGGCTTCCATCGCATCGGGCAGCCCGGCTGAGGAGGCTGGCCTCGCGCTCGGCGATCGCATCCTATCGATCGACGGTAACGCCATTTCCTCTCTCGGCGAAGTGCAGCGCTATGTCGCCTCCAAGGTCGACAAGAATGTTGCGCTGACCGTCGAGCGCAATGGCCAGACCAGCGAGCTGACGCTGGTGCCGAGGCTGCTGCAGGAGACCGATGCCTTCGGTAAGCCGATGCAGACGGGCAGCATAGGCATCAGCGACGGCCAGAAGCCTATCAGGCTGCGCTACGAGACCTACGGACCGATCGCGGCGCTCACCGAGGGCGTCAAGCAGACCGGCGGCATCGTCTCCGGGACGGTCGAATATATCGGCAACGTCATCGGCGGCTACATGAAGGCCGATCAGCTCGGAGGCCCGATCCGGGTTGCCCAGCTTTCTGGCCAGATGGCTACCCTGGGTTTTGCTGCCGTGCTGCAATTCGCCGCCATACTCTCTGTTTCCATTGGGTTATTAAATTTGATGCCTGTCCCGGTACTTGATGGCGGGCACTTGATGTTCTATGCGATTGAAGCTGTAAGGGGAAAACCGCTGGGTGCCCGCGCACAAGACATTGCTTTCCGCATTGGGTTTGCAATGGTGCTGTCACTCATGGTCTTCGCGACCTGGAACGACATCAGCTCCAGGTTAGGCTGATAGGGCAGTGAGTGAGAGGAAATTACGATTTATTTACGATGTTTCAAAGCTGTAGTGGCGAATGGGCCACTGTTTGAAATGAAGTAAACAGAAATTAACTTGCTCCCTTGCTTGTAGGTCAAAAGCGGGTAAAACGACACACGTGGCCGGAATCGGGTTCGCTCGGGGACGGGGACGACTGAAAAAAGGTAAGAAGTGAAATGAAGGCTGGTTCAAGATTTTTGAACGCAGTGTCGGCGGTAGCGCTGTCTGCTGGTGTTGTTGCGTCGGGCGCTGGTGTTATCACCCTTGCTTCTGCCTCAGTCGCAGAAGCTGCGGTCATACAGCGTGTCGATGTTCGCGGAGCTGAGCGCGTAGGTGCCGAAGCTGTTCGCGATAATATCTCGATCAAGCCCGGCAAGAGCTTCTCGCCCGGCGACGTCGACGCTTCGATCAAGCAGCTTTATGCGACCGGATATTTCTCCGATGTGCATATTTCGGTTTCCGGCGGCACGCTGGTTGTGTCTGTCAAGGAGAACCAGCTGATCAATGCGGTTGTCTTCAACGGCAACCACAAGATCAAGGATGACAAGCTGCAGGGCATCGTTCAGACCCATGCGGCCGGTCCCTACAGCGAGACCCAGATCCAGGCCGACATCAAGACCATCAAGGACGCTTACGCTGCCATCGGCCGTAACGAAGTCCAGGTGACGACGCAGACCGTTCAGGTCGCGGAAGGCCGCATCAACGTTGCCTTTGTCATCAATGAAGGTGATCGTACCAAGATCGACAAGATCAATTTCTCGGGCAATCAGGCTTACCCCAGTGGTCGTCTCGCTTCGGTGATCAGCACCAAGAAGACGAACTTCATGTCGTTCCTGACCCGCAAGGACGTCTATAGTCCTGAGCGCCAGCAGGCCGACCAGGACGCGCTGCGCCAGTTCTACTACAATCACGGCTATGCAGACTTCCGCATCGTGAGCGCGGACGCGACGCTCAACGAGCAGAGCAATGAATACACGCTGAACTTCAACGTCGAAGAAGGTCCGCGTTACACCTATGGCGACGTCAGCGTGGTATCGACGGTTGAAGGCCTCAATGCCGACGACCTGAAGAGCCTGGTCATCACCAAGAAGGGCGATGTCTACAGCGCCAAGGACATCCAGACCTCGATCGAGAACATCTCCAAGCGCGTCGCCGCTGCAGGCTATCCGTTTGCCCGCATCACGCCGCGCGGCAACCGCGACCTGACTGGTCACACGATCGGTATCGAATACCTGGTCGACCAGGGCGAGCGCGCTTACGTCGAGCGCATCGAAATCCGCGGCAACACCCGCACGCGTGATTACGTCATCCGCCGCGAGTTCGACCTCAACGAAGGCGATGCCTTCAACCAGGAAATGATCACGCGCGCCAAGCGTCGCCTCGATGCACTTGGCTATTTCACCAAGGTTGACATCACCACGGCACCGGGCAGCGCTCCGGACCGTGTCATCGTCATCGTCAACGTCGAAGACCAGCCTACCGGTTCCTTCGGTATCGGTGCCGGTTACGCCGTCGGCAACAACGGTGGTCTGCTTCTGGAAGCGTCGGTCGAAGAAAAGAACTTCCTCGGTCGTGGCCAGTATATCCGTATCGCCGCAGGTGCGGGCACGGAAGGCAACCGTACGTACAATGTTTCCTTCACCGAGCCCTACTTCCTCGGTTATCGCCTGGCTGCCGGTTTCGATATCTTCAAGAACCAGACGTCGAGCGACGATTACTACGATTATTCGGAAGAAGGCTTCTCGCTGCGCGTCACCGCGCCGATCACCGAGAACTTTGCCACGACGCTGCGTTACAACTACAAGCGTCTCACCTATGACGGCACGAACGACTGGCAGGACAACCTGTCTGCGCCGTACCTGAACCTGGTGAACAACGGCCCGTGGATCCAGTCGACGGTTTCGCAGACCTTCACCTACAACACGCTGGATGACCAGAACCTGCCGCGCGAAGGTATCATTGCCAAGTTCACGCATGAATATGCTGGTCTCGGCGGCGACTCCGACTTCTACAAGTTGAGCGGCAAGGCGCGTTACTATCAGATGATCAGCGATGAAGCCGATATCATCGGTTCGTTGACGGTCGGTGCGGGCTACGTCATGCCGACCGATGGCAAGCTGAACGTCTTCGATCAGTTCACGCTCGGTGGCCGTGAAATCCGCGGCTTCGAAAATGCTGGTATCGGTCCGCGTTCGTCGCATGGCGATCCGCTGGGTGGCACGACGTACTTCACCGCTTCGGCTGAAGCAAGCATGCCGATGCCGGGTGTTCCGCAGGACATCGGTCTGCGTCTTGCAGCCTTTGCCGATGCGGGTACGCTCTATGGCAACAAGGCCGATCTCTTCGGTGACACCTTGCACAACGACAACTCGATCCGTGCATCTTTGGGTGCAGGCTTGATCTGGTCGTCGCCCTTCGGCGTCATCCGTGTTGACTATGCTGTACCGGTTCTCAAGGAAAACTACGACAAGACTGAGAATTTCCGGTTTGGCATTGCCAACCAGTTCTGATATCGGCTGCCCAGAACTGCGGGCTTGAACACCGTTCTGGAGCTGGTGCTAATGGAACATATCGGTTTTTTCCCGCCCCATGATGGGGTCAGCGTTCGCGCGCTGGCCGAATATCTTGGGGCGGAACTTGGTGACGAATCTTCTGCTGAGGTCATCATCAAGTCCATCGCTCCCGTCTACCGGGCGGGCGAAGGTGACGTTTGCTACATGCTTTCCCGGAAGACCCGGTCGGAGCTGGAGACTTGTCGCGCCTCGGCGATCATCTGCCTCCCGGCTTTGCGCTCGTTTATTCCTGATCATATCCCGGTTATTCTATCGAAGAAGCCGCATACGGATTTCGCCCTTGCTGGTGCCTTGCTGCATCCGCAGGCGATGCGGCCTGTTGCGTTGACCTCGACGCCGGCGTTGATCTCGCCGGCTGCCTTCATCGACCCGACCGCCAGGCTTGAAGCTGGCGTCGGTGTAGAGCCGTCTGCTGTCATCGGTCCTGGTGCCGAGATCGGCGAGGGGACACGCATCGGCGCTGGCGCCATGATCGGCCCGGGCGTCAAGATCGGCCGCAACTGCACCATCGGCGGCGGCGCCAGCGTTTTGTGCGCCTATCTCGGCAACGGTGTGATCATCCACAATGGCGCGCGTATCGGTCAGGATGGCTTTGGCTATGCCCCCGGTCCGCGCGGCATGGTCAAGATCGTTCAGATCGGCCGCGTCATCATCCAGGATAATGTCGAAATCGGCGCAAACACGACGATCGATCGCGGCACGATGGATGATACTGTGATTGGCGAAGGCACGAAGATCGACAATCAGGTGCAGATCGGACATAACGTGCGCATAGGGCGTCATTGCGCGATCGTCAGCCAGGTCGGCATTGCCGGCAGTACGGTCATCGGCGACGGCGTCCAGATCGGCGGCCAGGCCGGATTGAACGGTCATATTCACATTGGCGACGGTGTGCAGATCGGCGCCAAGAGCGGTGTGATGAACAGCATCCCTGCGGGAGAACGCTATGCGGGACTTCCGGCGCGGCCACTATGGGATTTCTTGAGAGAATCGGCGGAGATCGCGAAGCGGTCGGGAGCCAGAGATAAAAAAGACGGGAGTGCGGAGCATGACTGAGGAAGCCAAGGCATCGATGTCGTCGGCCGACGTCATTGAGATCATGAAGCTTTTGCCGCACCGCTATCCCTTCCTGATGGTCGACAAGATCATCGAGATCGACAGCGACAATTCCGCAATCGGTATCAAGAACGTCACGGCAAACGAACCGCAGTTCACCGGCCATTTCCCGGGATCTCCGATCATGCCGGGCGTGCTTCTGATCGAGGGCATGGCGCAAACGGCAGGCGCGATCTGCGCCCGCAAGGATGGTATCGGCGGGAACCTCGTCTATTTCATGACGATCGACAACGCTCGGTTCCGTAAGCCGGTTGTCCCCGGCGACCGTGTCGAGTTTCACGTCGCCAAGTTGAAGCAGCGTGGTACGATCTGGAAATTCCATTGCGACGCGAAGGTCGATGGCTCGTTGGTTGCCGAGGCCGATATCGGCGCGATGATCGTACGGAAGGACCAAGACCAAGTATGAGCAGCAGTATCGCAGAAAGTGCGCGCATTCACCGGCTGGCGGTCGTTGAGGATGGCGCCGTGATTGGCGAAAACGTCGTGGTCGGGCCGTTTGCCTATGTCGGCCCGAAAGTGGTGTTGCACGACAATATTGAACTCCTGCCACACGCGATCGTCACCGGCCGCACGACGGTCGGCAAGGGGTCTCGCGTTTTTTCGATGGCAGTCGTCGGCGGTGATCCGCAAAGCGTGCATCATGGCGGCGAGGAGACGACGCTTGATATTGGCGAAAACTGCACCTTCCGCGAAGGTGTGACCGTCAACACCGGCACTGCCGAATATGGCGGCAAGACGATCATCGGTAACAACAACCTTTTTCTTGCCAATTCGCATGTCGCCCATGATT
Source organism: Rhizobiaceae bacterium (assembly GCA_028865845.1). Lineage (GTDB taxonomy): Bacteria > Pseudomonadota > Alphaproteobacteria > Rhizobiales > Rhizobiaceae > Rhizobium. Next base: position 252 of record JAGWJK010000315.1, on the reverse strand, counting down.
GCCGCGTCGGCAACAATGTCATCATGTCGAACAATGTCATGTTGGCCGGCCACGTCGTCATTGGAGACCGCGTCATTCTCGGCGGCGGCTGCGCAGTGCATCAATTCACCCGTATCGGTCGCCAGGCCTTTGTCGGCGGTCTTTCGGCCGCCAGCTACGATATTATTCCCTACGGCATGCTGAACGGCAATCCGGGCGTTCTCTCCGGGCTCAATATCGTCGGCATGACCCGCGCCGGCATTGAGCGCGCCA
>JAGWJK010000314.1 GCA_028865845.1 Rhizobiaceae bacterium | reverse complement strand
GGTTTCGCCCGACGGTCAATCCATCACCTTCAAACTACGCAGCGGTGTCGTCTTTCACGACGGCACGGTCTTTGACGCGGCTGCGGTAAAATACAATTTCGACCGTGTTATCGATCCTTCCGTAAAGGCGTTCGCCCATATCTTCGTCGAGAATCTCACGTCGACGGAGGTGGTCGATCCACAAACCGTCAAGGTGAATTTCAAAGGTGCTTCCGGCGCGCTTCTGGCGGCTCTGACTGGCCCGGCCGGCATGATCGTCTCGCCAACGGCCGCGAAAGCAGAAGGCGACAAGTTTACCGACCATCCGGTGGGAACCGGTCCCTTCGAATTCGTCAATTGGGCACCGGCGGATCATGTCGAGGTGAAGCGCTTCGACAAATACTGGAAGCATGACGCAACGGGTCAGCCGCTGCCTTATCTCGACGGTGTGTTGACTCGCGACATCACCAATTCGGCTGTGAAACTTGTCGAGCTACGATCAGGAAATGTTCAACTCGGCGATATCGTCCAGGAAAAGGACTATGACACCATCAAGCGCGATCCCAACCTGGAACTGCTGCAGAATCCGGTAGGAATATCGCAGTACCTTTCCTTCCCGGTCGAAAAGGCACCGTGGACCGATGTCAAACTGCGCGAGGCGATCACCGACGCCATCAATCCCGCGGTTCTATCGAAAGTGACGACCGGGGGTGCTGGAACGTTGCTTGCCACGTTCGAAACGCCAGCATCCTGGGCCTTCGATTCCAGTCTGAAGCCGCACACCTACGACCCCAAAAAGGCGGCGGAGCTTTATAAGGAATCCGGACACCAGGGCCCGATCAACATGATCATCGGCAACCGCGACGTCGACATCAAGATTGCCCAGGTGATCCAATCGGAGCTCGCAGCGATCGGCATCAAAATGACCATTGAGGTCCTGGAGCGACAGGCGTTTTTCGACAAGGGTATCAATCAGAAATACGACCTGATGCTGCAACGGACCGCGATGCCTCTTCCCGATCCGGACATGCTTTACAGCAGCGCCTATGGGGCAAACGCCAGCGTCAACTATGCCGGTATCAAGGACCCTGATATCGTGAAAGCGGTCGAGGATGCCCGCGCCGCAAAAGATCAGCCGACGCGCAAACAATTATACAGCAAGATCCAGGGCATTCTTCTCGACAAATATTACCAGGTCTTCTTCTTCTGGCGCCCCAACCAGGGCGTAAGACGCAAGAGGCTGAACGATGTCGAGCTGGATTACATGGGCGACTGGCGGCTCGATCACGCCTCGTTCTCCGGAGAGCCCCCGAAATGACGGTTCTCCCGCTGGCCGAATTGGTTCCCCGGGCGGGCGGGCCTTCGCCGCTGCTCGAACTACGCGACCTCAGCGTGTCCTTTCCTGTGCAACAGGGAGAAATTCGGCCTGTCAACGGTTTGGATCTAAAGATAGGACGCGGTGAAACGGTGGCGCTGGTGGGTGAATCCGGCTCCGGAAAATCCATCACAAGCCTTGCGGTCATGCGGCTGCTGCCGCCGCAGGCCCGTATTCAGGGTCAGATCCTCTGGCATGATGATAAGGGGCTAGCCACCGATTTCGGCGGTCTATCGGCCCGCGCGATGCGCAGCATCCGCGGGAACGATATCGCAATGATCTTCCAGGAACCGATGACGTCGCTCAATCCGCTGCAGACCGCCGGCCAGCAGATCGTCGAAGCGATACGCCTGCATCGGCGGATGCCGCGCGCCGATGCCACAGCCCAGGCCATCTCTCTCCTCGAACTCGTTGGCATTCCGGAGCCGAAGAGACGTCTTGGCAACTTACCGCACGAGATGTCCGGCGGCATACGTCAGCGTATCATGATAGCCATGGCGCTTGCCTGTCGACCCTCTCTTTTGATCGCGGACGAACCGACGACGGCGCTCGACGTCACGGTGCAGGCGCAAATCCTTCATCTGATCCGGCGGTTTCAGCGCGAGCTTGGCATGTCCGTGCTGTTTATCACTCATGATCTCGGCGTTGTTGCGGAAATTGCCGAACGCATGATCGTTCTCTATGCAGGACGTGTGGTCGAAACGGGCACTGTCCGTCAGGTTCTTTCCTCGCCGCTCCATCCCTATACAAAGGGGCTTTTGAATTCGGTCCCTCGCGTGCGAGATCCCTCCCACCGGCTGGACGCCATTCCCGGCATGGTTCCAGAATGGTCGAACATGCCGCCGGGCTGCGCCTTTGCGCCGCGCTGCCGCCATGCGGTGTCAGGACGCTGTGACGTGCGATTGCCGATGCTTGAGCCGGCAGGTGCAGACCGCGACGTGCGCTGCCTGCGCTGGCAGGAGCTTGCGGAGACGCGCCAATGAACGAGCCGCTGATCAGAACGTTCGAGTTGCGCAAATGGTATCCGATGCAATCCGGCATCCTTCGGAAACCGATATCGTATCTCAAGGCAGTCGATGGAATCTCGCTCAGCATCGCTGCCGGCGAAGTGCTGGCAGTCGTCGGCGAAAGCGGCTCTGGAAAATCGACCCTCGGCCGGCTGATGCTGCGTCTGATCGAGCCCAGCTCGGGCGAAGTCTATCTCGCGGGCACAGCGCTCAGCGGTCTCAGCAAGGCACAATTGCGCCGCCGCCGCCGGGAGATGCAGATGATTTTTCAGGATCCATTCTCATCGCTCAATCCGCATATGCGCGTCGGCGATATTCTCGGCGAGGTGCTCACCGTACATCGCATCGGCAAGGACCGGCAGGAGCGACGCGCCCGCGTCGGTGAGCTCCTCGTGCGCACCGGCCTGCCGGTAGCAGCGGCCGACCGCTATCCACATGAGTTTTCCGGCGGGCAGCGTCAACGGATCGGGATCGCCCGCGCACTTGCAGCCAACCCCGACTTCATCGTAGCCGACGAACCGGTATCAGCACTTGATGTATCTATTCAGGCACAAATCATCAATCTTCTACGCGATCTGCGGGCCGAGCTTGGGTTGACGTTGTTGTTTATCTCGCATGATCTCGCCGTCGTTCGCCAGATCGCCGACCGCGTTGCGGTGCTGTATTTGGGCAGGCTCATGGAACTGGCTCCCGCCGACAAGATCTTCGAGACGCCTCGTCATCCCTATACCGAGGCATTGTTGGCATCGGTTCCCGATCCTGATCCATTTGCGCCACGGAGCCGCGTGCTTCTGAAAGGAGATTTGCCCTCACCGATCTCGCCGCCATCGGGTTGCGTTTTTCGAAGCCGCTGCATCTACGCCCTCAAGGCATGCGCGGAAACGGTCCCGGAATTACGTGAGACATCCTCCGGACATTACAAAGCGTGCTTGCGCGATGACATTCTCGACGCGGCACAGTGAACTCTGCCGCCTGCGGCGGAGCGGCCGCGACGACCTATGGAATGGGAAAAAGCCATGATCCAAATCTTAACTCGCCGCATCACACATCTGATACCTCTTCTCATGATCACCAGCCTTGTCGTCTTCTGGGTGACCAATATTCTTCCTGGCGATCCCACTACCAGCATTCTCGGTGACTACGGAACGACACAGGACCGCGAAGCGCTTCGCCACCAACTCGGTCTCGATCAACCGCTCCTCCTGCGCTATGGCGAATGGCTGTTGCGCACGATCAGCGGCGATCTTGGTCAGTCGATCACCACTCATCAATCCGTCCTGTCGATGCTTTTGCAACGCATTCCAGTCACGTTGGAACTCGCCGTCCTAGCCGTGGCCCTCTCGATCATAGTCGGCGTACCGATGGGGATTCTGGCAGCGCTCTGGCGCAACAGTTGGGTAGACACCCTCCTCAGCGCCATTTCGCTGTCTGGGATGGCCATTCCCTATTTCTGGGTAGGCCTGCTGTTGATCATGTTCTTGTCGGTCAAACTCGGCTGGCTTCCGCCGTCGGGTTACACACCATTCTTCGGCGACCCGCTGTCGAACCTTAGACTGATGATACTACCGGTTCTGACGACCGGCATTGCCGAGGTGGCTCTGGTGATGCGGCAAATGCGTGCCTCGATGCTACAGGTGCTGTCTCAGGATTTCATTCGCACCGCGCGCGCCAAAGGCGCTGGCGAAATACGCGTCGTTTTTGGCCACGCGCTACGCAACTCAATCATTCCTGTGGCAACGATCATCGGCCTCCAGTTCGGCACGCTGATCGGCGGCACGGTCGTGGTGGAATCGATCTTCTCGCTGCCCGGCCTCGGCCGCATGATTGTCGAAGCGATATCGGAGCGCGACTATCCGGTCATCCAGGGAGCTTTCCTCATGGTGGTGCTCGGCGTCATCATCGTCAATCTGATCACCGATCTCAGTTACAGTCTGATCGACCGGCGGGTGAAGCCATGAGCGAGGGCCTTCAATTCAACACCACGGCCGGCAACGTCTTGCCGACGCTTGAGAAGCGGGCAAAGCGTGCTTCGCTACCGCTTCGCACCCTGCGTCACCCGCTCGGACGCATCGGTTTGGTTCTTTTCCTCGCGCTGCTCATATGCGCGCTGGCGGCCGCCTTCATCGCCCCTTACGATCCGGCTGTTCAGGATTATGACTTCCTGCTTTCGCCGCCCAGCCCCCAACACTGGTTCGGCACCGACGATCTCGGAAGGGATATCCTGTCACGAGTCATCTATGGGGCGCAAACCTCCTTTGAGGTGATGCTGAGCTCCATTGCCGCCGCCCTGATTCTCGGCGTCCCGATCGGACTTGCGACCGGCTATTTCGGTGGGTGGTTCGATGATGTCGTCATGCGGATCATGGATGCGCTCCTCGCCTTTCCGACACTCATTCTTGCGCTCGCCATCGTCGCTGCCCTCGGTCCCGGGCTTGTCAACGCCATCATCGCACTCGCTATCGTCAACGTTCCTGCCTTTGCGCGCCTGGTCAGAGGGCAGGTATTGTCGTTGCGTGATCTGGAGTTCGTCCAGGCTGCCCGCGCCGTAGGTATGACGGATCTTCGCGTGTTGTGTCGTCACATATGGCCGAGCGTGCGCGGCAGCGTCGTGATCTATGCCTCGCTTCGAGCCTCGACGGCACTGATCACCGAAAGCGCCCTTTCCTTCCTTGGTTTGGGCGTCCAGCCACCAACACCAAGCTGGGGGTCCATGCTTGCCGTCTCGATGCAATATTTCGATGCCTGGTGGATGGGCGTATTCCCCGGGGTCGCGGTGTTTGCAACAGTGCTTTCGCTAAACTTTTTAGGGGACGCGTTGCGCGACTCGCTCGATTCGAACCTGTCGCAACGCGGCTGAAGCCCATATTGCGGGGTTAAGGGCCATGTGGCCTTCGTTACATTGCCCGATATATCGACGCGGGAAATATGCTGGCAATGTCGGTTGGATAAAGTGGGAATCAAATGGTCTCGTGTCCCTACGGGGTCGACGACATCCCGGAGGTCAAAAGCCGATCGCACACCGTTGCCTGTTGATCAGATCAACAGAACATGTAGCTCAAAGGGAGCTGATCGTTGGCGGCACGATTCTGGCGGGCACAGAAAGGGACCGCGACGGATGTGCCGCGGCCCACGAGTTCTCTTTTTAGTTTAGTGCATAGGCAACATGGCTTGCCGCGAAGACAAACTCCATGAGCCCGGAATGCCAGACATACAGGATTCCGACGAGGGCCATAAAAAGCTGCTTCCAGTGCTCGAGCGCGCCAAAAGGGCCACGATGAACCGGGGGGATGAGGTATTCCACGAAAGAGACGATGAGATACGAAATGCCGAGTGCCAGTATGACGATGTCCATTGGTAGTCTCCTTGTTCCCAATGGTTTTCTTGTATCGGAGCGGCGGCCAACACTTTAGCCGACACAAATCGCTGCAGTGATTGCGTTTTATAGGCTGCCAAAATACTCCATCGACACAAAATTCTTCGGGCGCAGGTTCCCCATGAGGTACCCCTGCGCTTCGCCTTAGTCTTACCCCTTGATTTCCCCCCACCACACGGCATGATGGTAAGAAAAAGGGGAAATTCTGCCAAATGCCTGCCAATCCCAATTCAACCTAT
>JAGWJK010000313.1 GCA_028865845.1 Rhizobiaceae bacterium | reverse complement strand
CCCGGATATGGTAACATGAGCGATCTGCGGCCCACGCGTATCGGGCAAATCACCGGCAAAAAAGCGGTAAAGCGCAAAGCCCAGCGCAACAAGGAGAATGACGGCGACAACACGCCAAAAACCAAGCTTGCGACGCAATTGCCGCCGATCCGCGATTGCAGAACTGTCCATGACGCCTTATCTCTCCCCGTGTCACAAACTGGACACATCACGAGCCGGTTATTTAACATCTTGAAATGGTGCATAATCTTTTGCGAAAATCCACTTCGATTTTCGGGGGCTGTGCATCAGGTATTTCATCCAGCGCTAAGTCAAATAGGGCATAGCCCGACCCGACGAACCCGTCATGCATAAATTTTTTTTTGCTAAAATTAACTTCGGCGAAAAAAAATCCATATTGGCAAGCCAAAGCAATAATGCGAAACGATTAGGCAAGGCTTGTTGGCACAGTCTGCGCATGACTCGAACGCGTTTTGCTGGATCAGAGAAGACGGACCTGTTGCATGCTCAATACTCTCGAGACTAACGGCCAGACGATCAGCGCGACACAGAAGGGAAGCGCTTATAAAGCCGCGCTCTTTCACTCCGCGCGGGTCAGAAAGCTTAAGATCCTGCTTCCGCTCGCCGCGTTGATCATTTCGCTGATCTTCATCGCCGTTTCCGTGGTGCGCGCTTATCTTCCGGAAAGCATCCAGATCGAGGGCGCCAAGATCGAGGATGGCAAGGTCGTGATGGAGCATCCTGCCATCGCCGGCCGCAACTCAGCCGGCATCAACTACTCGATGCTTGCCGAGAAAGCGCTGCAGGACATCAAGAACCCCAACATGATCACGCTCAAGACCATCAAGGCTTCGATGCCGGTCAACAATTCCGTGATCGCGCATGTGGCCGCCGAAAGTGCGGACTTCGACCGCCAGGCCGACACGCTGAAAATGACCGCTCCCTTCACCGTCCTGATGGACAACGGATTGCGGGCGGAATTTCTGACGGCGTTCCTTGACGTTAAGAAAGGCGACCTCTCCAGCCAGGACAAGGTTGCGATCTACCGCGGCGGAATGTCGGTTGTTGCACAGTCGCTCAAGATGACGGATAAGGGGAGCGTAATCGAATTCGACGGGCAGGTTCAGATGCATATCGATCCGGCCGTGATGCATAATTCAGGTAACCAACAACAGCCGGGCGGTTCATGAAAAACGATTTTCGTCTTCCTATTTTCAATTTGGGCCTGCGCAAAGCCGGGCTTCTCTGCGCGTTTGGCGCACTCGCCTTCTTTGCAGCCGCCGAAGCCGGCGCGCAGACGACGACCAGCAAGATGCCGGGCCTGCAGCTTTCCAAAGATCAACCGATCCAGATCGAAAGCGACAAGCTGGAAATTCACGACGCGGAAAGCCAGGCGGTTTTCACCGGCAACGTCAAGGTCGTTCAGGGGACGACGACGATGCAGGCCGGCAAAATGACGGTCTTCTACAAAAAGAAGCAGCCGGCGGACGCCGCCAACAAGCCCGCGGACGACAATCCGGTCGCCAAGGCCGCCAAGCAGCAAAATCAGTCGCTGGTATCAGGCGATGCCGACATCGACCACATTCTGGTCACGGACAAGGTCTACCTCGTCTCCGGCACGCAGACGGCAACCGCTGATGACGGCTCCTTCGACATGGCAAACCAGCTCGCCATCCTCAAGGGCCAGAAGGTCGTTCTTACGGATGGACCCAACGTCTTCACCGGCTGTCAGTTGACCGTGCACATGGCTACGGGTGAAGCGCAACTGGATGCATGCGGGGGCCGCGTCCAGATCCAGCTCGACCCGAAGTCGCAGCAAGTGCAGCAGCAACAGCAGAAAAAGAACTGATCTCGGCCTCCTCGTGACAACATCGACCACTTCCACCATGGCCGGCGCGTCCGGATCGACCCAAGCGGCATCCGGTACGCCGACCGCGGATAAAGCGCGCTATCAGGGCACCCTGATCGCCCGCGGTCTCACCAAGACATATCGCACGCGACGCGTGGTCAACGGCGTCTCGCTTGTCGTTCGACGTGGCGAGGCCGTCGGCCTGCTCGGACCGAACGGTGCCGGCAAGACGACCTGTTTCTACATGATCACCGGTCTCGTGCCGGTCGACGAAGGCACCATCGAGATCGACGGCAACAACGTCACTTCGATGCCGATGTATCGTCGCGCCCGCCTCGGCGTCGGCTATCTGCCGCAGGAAGCCTCGATCTTTCGCGGGCTGACGGTGGAAGAGAACATTCGCGCGGTGCTCGAAGTCCACGAGAAGGACAAGAAGAAGCGCGAACAGAAGCTCGACGAGCTGCTGGAAGAATTCCATATCCGTAATCTGCGCACGGTACCGGCGATCGCGCTCTCCGGCGGCGAGCGTCGTCGTCTGGAAATCGCCCGCGCCTTGGCGACCGATCCGACCTTCATGCTGCTCGACGAACCGTTTGCGGGCGTCGATCCGATCTCAGTCGCCGACATTCAGAATCTCGTCCATCACCTGACGGCGCGCGGTATCGGCGTGCTGATCACCGACCATAACGTCCGCGAGACGCTCGGCCTGATCGACCGCGCCTACATCATCCATGCAGGTGAAGTGCTGACCCATGGCCGGGCCAACGATATCGTCAGCAATCCGGAAGTGCGCAAGCTCTATCTCGGCGACAATTTCAGTCTCTGACGCCCGCCGCCCGCTGGAAATTCACCATCGCATCACAGTTCCGCTTGACCAAACCCAATAAAAAAGCAATTTTTGGGCCAGTTGGAATTTCGTGACTTTTGACCGGATGTCCCGCTTCCAGAAAACGGCTGGAAACGGGCGGGATATCGCCGGAATCAAGGTGCCGGAGCGTTAATTGCGTATTTTTTCGAGTACGTGACGTTTCGGCTGAGGACGCGGGTTCCCTAGGGATCAAGGGGAGTCTCGCGTCCGCCATGGCATTATCGGCCAATCTTTTCCTGCGCCAAAGCCAAAGCCTGGTGATGACACCGCAACTGATGCAATCCATCCAGTTGCTGCAGATGACCCATTTCGAACTCAACCAATTCATCGCGCAGGAAGTCGAGAAAAATCCCCTGCTTGAATTTACGTCAAATGACGAGGATTTAAGCAGCGATGGCGGTCGCGAAACCAAGGACGAGCGCTATGAGGCTTCGGACGACAGCCACGGCGAAGACGGCTTCGACCGCAGTGCCGGCAACCTTGCCAGCGACTGGTACGAGAGCGAGAATACCGGTCACGCCGATCGGCTGAACGACGAACTCGACACCAATTTCAGCAGCGAGTTTCCCGACGAAGGCGGACCGCAGCGTCCGGACGCGCCGGAGCTGCTCAGCCAATGGAAGTCCATGCCGGGCGGTGGTGGCGATGGCGAGGGTTATGACCTCGATGATTTCGTCGCGGGCCAGGTGTCGTTGCGCGACTATCTCAACGAGCAGATCCCCTTCGCTCTTTCCGACATGGCCGATCGGCTGATCGCGCAGCATCTTGCCGACCAGCTCGACGATGCTGGCTACCTGCAGGCCGATCTCAACGAGACAGTCGAGCGCCTGGGTTCGACCCGTGCGGAGGTCGAGCGCGTGCTTACGACGCTGCAGTCGCTCGATCCACCCGGCGTCTTTGCCCGTTCTCTCAGCGAATGCCTGGCGATCCAGCTTCGTCTCAAGGATCGCTTCGATCCGGCGATGGAACGGCTGGTGCAGAACCTTGAGCTTCTCGCCCGGCGCGATTTCGCGACGCTGAAGCGGATCTGCGGCGTCGATGAGGAAGACCTGCTGGAAATGCTGGCGGAAATACGTCAGCTCAATCCGAAGCCCGGCAGCGGTTTCGAAACCAGCATTTCCGAGGCGATCATGCCCGACATCGTCGTGCGCCCTTCCTCGGACGGCAGCTGGCTGGTGGAGCTCAATCCCGACACCCTGCCGCGCGTGCTGGTCAACCAGTCCTATTTTTCCTCGGTCGGCAAGACGGGCCAGGATCATGCCTTCCTGTCCGAATGCCTGCAGAACGCCAATTGGCTGACCCGCAGTCTGGATCAGCGCGCCAAGACGATCATGAAGGTGGCAAGCGAAATCGTTCGGCAGCAGGACGCGTTTTTGATGCACGGCGTCGACCATCTGCGGCCGCTCAATCTCAAAACGGTGGCCGATGCGATCAAGATGCACGAGTCGACCGTCAGCCGCGTCACCTCAAATAAGTACATGCTGACGCCGCGCGGTCTCTTCGAACTCAAATATTTCTTCACCGTCTCGATCAGTGCCGTCGAGGGCGGCGACAGCCATTCCGCGGAGGCCGTGCGCCACAGGATCCGCATGCTGATATCGCAGGAAAGCCCGGAATCCGTACTCTCCGACGACGACATCGTCGACACGCTCAAGAAAGGCGGCATAGAGCTCGCTCGCCGCACGGTTGCAAAGTACCGCGAAGCCATGAACATCCCCTCTTCCGTGCAACGTCGCCGGGAGAAGCGCGCCATGGCAAAAGTCGCCAGTTTTTAGCATTTGCCCAGTCTCAACCCCAGACTGCAGATTTGCTAACGGATCATTAAGACGCAGTTGACTTTCGATGGCGGCAAGGCTAGAAGCCCGCCGCATTCGAGGCAGGACGTCATTGCCATGCACTTATCCCCATCATCCCGAAGGCGCCTGACAAACGCAATTTGTCTTTGTCTGCGTGAAGTGCTTGGATGAGCTTGAGCCTTGGCGTAAGCTGGTACGCGCAATAACCACTACAAGAAGGGAAACTCCATGAGTGTGCGTGTCTCCGGTAAACATATGGAAATTGGTGACTCGTTCCGTCAGCGGATCGAGGACCAAATCGGTATGGCCGTGACGAAATACTTCGACGGGGGGTATTCAGGCCAGGTGACGGTAGAGAAGTCCAGTTCCCGCTTCGCGGCCGATTGCAAGCTTCATCTCGATAGCGGTGTCGTCCTGCATGCAGCCGGAGAGGCGATGGATCCGCAGCTGGCTTTCGACGCGGCTTCCATCCGTATCGAAAAGCGCCTGCGCCGCTACAAACGCAAACTGAAGGACCACCAGGCGAATAACCATGCAAACGGCTTTGCCGAAGTCGCGTACACTGTCATGGACGGCGTACCCGATGACGACGACGAAGTCCCCGCAGATTTCGCACCGGCCATCGTCGCCGAGAGCACGAAACAGCTGAAGACCATGTCCGTCGCAACCGCCGTGATGGCGCTCGACATGACGGACGAGCCACTGCTGCTTTTCCGTAGCCCCGGCAAGGAACAATTGAACATCGTTTACCGTCGTCAGGACGGCAACATTGGCTGGATCGACGCAGCCAATATAAAAGGCTGAGAAGATAAGATGAGCGGCGGCCCAACACCGAGCAGGCAGGCCGCCGCTCCTCCGTCATCGGATCTCGGCGCTACGCAAGGATAAAGAGAATGGCATTGGCAGATTTGCTGCACCAAGATGCGATCATCCCCGCCTTGAGGGCAAATTCCAAAAAACAACTACTTCAAGAACTGGCAGCCAAAGCCTCCAAATTGACCGGATTGCCCGAGCGCGAGATCTTCGACGTGGTGTTGCAGCGCGAGCGCCTGGGTTCCACCGGCGTCGGCAATGGTATCGCCATTCCGCATGGCAAGCTCACCAGCATCAAGTCGATCATCGGCATCTTCGCCCGGCTGGAAGTGCCTGTCGATTTCGAAGCGCTGGACGACCAGCCCGTCGATCTCGTTTTCCTACTGCTCGCCCCCGAGGGCGCTGGTGCTGACCATTTGAAAGCGCTGTCGCGCATTGCCCGCGTGCTGCGCGACCAGGACCTGGTCGCCAAGCTGCGCGCCACCGAAAGCGCGTCTGCCATCTATGCCTTCCTGAACGAAGAACAGGCTTCGAACGCTGCCTGACCAGCCGGCGCGGCCCTGATCGAATTCAAAAGAAAAGAGCGGGACGATAGCCATCGTCCCGCTCTTTTCCGTTAGTCCATCTCCGATGCCTGAGGATCAGGCGTCCT
>JAGWJK010000312.1 GCA_028865845.1 Rhizobiaceae bacterium | reverse complement strand
CGTTTGCCTGGTGCATAATCATCCTCAGCGCCATCCTGCCGCTGATCTGGTTCTGGCGACGCGGTTGGTTTTGAGCGAGAAGGAAGCCGGAGCTATTTTCGAGACTGGGCGCCGGCAAGCCTGCTAGACGCGATCCTGGTCGAACTGTTGCGCGCCCGGTATGGGCGGAAGCCAGCGCTCGCGCCGCTTGATCCACAGCTCATAGGTCGGAACCAGTTCGGTCGGAGCGCTCTCGAGCGTACCCAGCTTGATCTCCGCTTCTTCGGAATCCTGCGAAAACAATCGGGAACCGCATTTCGGGCAGAATGATCGCCCTTCATACTGATCTGTCTCGCCCGTCGTCACGAAGGCGGATGCCGGCCAGACCGCGTAAAAGGTAAAGGCCGATCCGCTTTCCTGCCTGCAATCGGTACAATGGCATATTCCGACACGTTTCGGATGGCCGGTGACCTCGTATCGCACCGCGCCGCATCGGCAGGAACCGTTCATCTTCGTCATTTCAACCTCCCTCGGTTAAACCCTAAATGGATGAACCTATCCCTTGTTCCTCTTTCGGTTTGTGTCGCTTGCCATGATCGAAGTCGTTCGGCGCTGCTGCGGCCGGATGGGTGGGCAGCTCAATCTCTCACTATAATTCCGGCCGAAACGGCTGCCGCGAGGAAGGCATCGCGTGCCGCTGCGGGCGCAATTCTACCGTGATTTGCCTCGAGAAGCTGCCGTTTGGCAAACGCATGTGCCTTGTCGCAGGGCTTAACCGGCCAATCGCGAATAAGAAACAGCGTCGCGCGCTCCGTATTGTTGATGGTGAGATATTTCCCAATCGTACCGGTCGCAACCGTGACCGGCCGATCCCACAGATGTTTCGTCATTGAGCCGTTCCTTCCGCCAATACCCATGTCGTTGGCAGAGGATCGTTCAGGGCTTGATCAGGATACCGGCGTCGCTGCAGGCTGCTATGAAGATCCTGCGAACCTGCTCTGTGGGCATATGACCTTCAAAGCAATCGACGCAGGCCTGAAGAGCGACGTCGTACGGCTTGCTTCGCGGTGCAGGCCATTCGTCCGTCAAGCATTCCGTCGCCTGCGACGTCGTCCGAACTATGCGCACATTGCTGCGAAGCCGCACCACCACCGGAGCGGACCAAGATTGCTGAAACATGGTGATCCTCGTTGCGCGGTATTTAAACGAGAATCCTGGGTTTTCGTTCCGCGCCATGAACCGTTCGATCGTCGTCGACGGCGATGGAACTCGCGTTCACCCCGTTCTTCGCAGTCGGTCAACCGCGACCGAGGAGAGACATTTTTATTCGTATTTTATTAAACATGAATCCATAACCTCAAGCTCACGCACAATCTTTTCCCTGGCCAGGGCGTTTTGATACCGCAACCCTCATGGAGGACGGCAATGGCCCCGCATGGACAAAGCATTCTGGTCGTGGAAGACGAAGCACTCATTCGAATGGTGGCCGTCGACACGTTCAGGGATGCGGGCTTCGACGTTCTGGAAGCCGCCAACGTGCTCGAGGCCGTAGGATTGCTCGCCGCGCACGACGAGATCGCCGTCGTGTTTACCGATGTGGATCTGCCGGGCAGCCTCAGCGGTATCAATCTTGCGACGCTCGTTTCCAGAATAAAGCCCAGAACCCGGATCTTCGTGACGTCCGGTATGCTCGACCACGAGAACGTCGCCACCGAACTCGGTGCTGTCTTTATTCCAAAGCCCTATTCGCTGGATGAAATGACCGATCTGATTTGCAACTGCCTCGCTTCACCGGAGAAGGCGTTGGCCGGATAAATCGGCCCTGTTCTAAGCGACGGCTATATTCGAAAAGCTTGAGTAACAATCGCAGCCACAATCAAAAATGGCGGCGAAAAACAAAAAAATTCGCGTTTAGATATACTTTTGCGCTGCGTTAATGCAGAGGCCGCTTTACATGGCGTCATCAAGATTTCATTAGCAATATCTGGTCTTATTTCATGTTCCTTAACTGCTTTACTACAATCTGATCTGCAAGGGCGCCAATGCCGATGCAGCCATGATGGCACTTCTGTGGGGCGTAGATCTGGTACAGCCAGCCGCCGAAACAACATCCCGATATCTCAAGCCCACCCATGTCCGCCTGTTGCGGATGGGTTTGGCTTGAGCCTTGCGGATGGCGTCGACGTGCCCGGAGAGCGAAGTGATCGGCGGCGTTGGGACATGCCAGCCGCCAGGGGGGAACATGACACGCATATCCATCGGATTTCTTATGACATCGCTGTTTTGTCTGATCCTGATCGTCGTGGTCGGGCAGGGGATCTATTCCATAACCTCGCTACAGTCGATCGACGAGGCGTCGGGTCAGATCGTTGCCAAACGCGTGCCATCCTTCATTACCCTCGGTCAGTTGAATGCGGATATTGGTGACGTCCGGATCGCCCAAGCCGCCCTGTTGACCTCGAGCAAGGAACACGCCGCCGATCATGCCGCCGCCCTTGCCAAGGCGGAACAGGATGTCGCCAGTGATCGCGCTAAATACGAACCGCTGATGGTCGACGAAGGCGATCGGCAGCTCTATGGCAAGTTCGCAACTGCATGGTCCACATCGCAGACCCTCTGGAGCAAGGTTCTCGCCGCAAAGCAGGCCGGTCAGCAGGACGATGCGCTGGCGCTGTTCTACGGCGACTCGTTCAAGGCGTACACCGAGGCGGCAAGCGACATCCAGGCTGCCGTCGACGACCTTTCCGGCAATGCCCGGGACGAGGGCGCTGCAAGCGGGCAGATGATTTCGTCAACCGAAAATGCGAGCTTTGCCGGCCTGTCGATCGCGGTCATGCTCAGCCTGGCCGCCATGATGCTGAGCTACGTCCGCGTGATCAAGCCGATCAACGGCATGACCGGCTTCATGACCCGACTGGCGCAGGGAGATACCGAAAGCGAAGTGCCTTCCCGTGGACGCGGCGACGAAATCGGTGCGATGGCGGCAGCCGTCCAGCATTTCAAGGACGGAATGCTGCGAAACCGCGCACTCGAACAGGAAGCGGAAGCTACGCGTGCCCGCGCCGAAGCCGATCGCGCCAAGCTTACGGCGGAAGCCGAGGCAGCCGCGCAGAAGCGCTTGCAGGAGGCGACATCTGGCCTGGCATCCGGCCTCAAGCGTCTCGCGGGCGGCGATCTCTCCTTCGAACTGAACGAACCCTTCGCGCCCGACTTCGAATCCCTGCGTCACGACCTGAACGGAGCGGTCGCTCAGCTCAGCGGAACGCTGCGATCGGTTGCGCAATCGACCGGCGCGATCGATAGCGGTTCACGCGAGATCAGCCGGAGCGCCGACGATCTTTCGAAGCGAACGGAACAGCAAGCCGCCTCCTTGGAGGAAACCGCGGCAGCGCTCGACGAGATCACCGTTAACGTCACCAACTCCTCCAAGCGTGTCGACGAGGCAAGAGCGATCGCCATCCAGGCGAACACGAGCGCGGCCCAATCCGGCACGGTGGTGGCCAATGCCGTCAATGCCATGCAGCGCATCGAGGCCTCGTCAGCGCAGATCTCCAACATCATCGGCGTGATCGACGCGATCGCGTTTCAGACCAACCTTCTGGCGCTCAACGCCGGCGTCGAAGCGGCAAGAGCGGGCGAAGCTGGCAGGGGCTTTGCCGTCGTCGCGCAGGAAGTCCGCGAACTGGCACAGCGCTCTGCCAAGGCCGCCAAGGAGATCAAGGATCTCATCAGCAATTCCACCAGCGAAGTGGAAAGCGGCGTCACGCTCGTGCGCGATACCGGCGAGGCGCTGAAGACGATCGAACAATATATCGTCACCATCAACCAGCATATGGATGCGATCGCCACCTCGGCGCGCGAACAGTCGACCGGGCTCGGCGAGGTCAACACTGCCGTCAACCAGATGGATCAGGTGACGCAGCAGAACGCCGCCATGGTGGAGGAGACGAATGCGGCTGGTGCGACCCTTGCGACGGAAGCCACTCGCCTTCGCGAACTGATCTCGCAGTTCAACCTCGGCGGCAATTCCGGCAGCCGATCGAGCGCAGCACCACGCTCGGCGGGCATAACATCTCATACTCCGGCAGTCGCACATCGCGACCATAAGCCCGTGGCTTCGCCGGCGCGCAAAATGGTCGCCGATATCGCCAGAACCTATGGCAACACGGCGCTGGCCTCGAAAGACAACTGGGAAGAGTTCTGATCTACCCCCGGCGGCGATAAACGGAAAACTCGGCGACGATGTCGCCGAGTTTCACGGCTCGAACGAACGGCTGGCTTCAACAGAAGCCAGCCGTTCGTGTCAGAAGCGATCGGTGCCGTCACTTTCGTCTTCGGCAAACCTGCTCCAATGGTTGATCAGAAGTCCTGAGCGGTGGGGCGGAGAACGATCTCGTTGATGTCCACATCGTCAGGCTGTTCGATGGCATAGGCGATCGCCCGCGCAACGGAAGTCGCCGGAATGGCGATCTTGTAGAAATCGAGCACCGTCGATTGCGCCGTGCCCGTGGTCGAGAACTTGAGTTCGCTGTCGACGGCGCCGGGTTCGATCGAGGTCACACGCACCTTGCTCCCGACTTCCTGGCGCAACCCCTCGGAAATTGCCCGTACGGCGAATTTCGTGCCGGAATAGACGGTGCCGCCAGGCGCGAAGACCTTGACGCCGGCAACCGAGCTGAGATTGATGATGTGGCCGCTTTCCTGAGCGAGGAAGATCGGCAGGACGGCGGCGATGCCGTAGAGCGTGCCCTTGATGTTGACGTCGATCATCGCATCCCATTCGTCCGTATTCACCTCGGCCATCGGGCGGATCGGCATTATGCCGGCATTGTTGATCAGCACGTCGAGCCGGCCGAAATCTGCGACGACGGAGGCAACGGCCGCTTTGACCTGATCCTTGTCGACCACATCGAGCTGATAGGCCCGCGCTTCCCCGCCAGCGGCAACGATCTGAGCGACCACTTCATCAAGCTTCTCCTTGCGCCGCGCGGCCACGGCAATGCGCGCGCCCTTGGAGGCCAGATGGCGGGCAGTCTCGGCGCCGAGCCCGGAGCCGCCGCCCGTGATCAGGACGACCTTGTTCTGAATTCCCTCATTCATGACGTCTCTCCTTTGAATGGCTGTTTGCGATAGACAGTCAGCAGCCGTCAGCCGAGCTGAACGGGATCAAGCACCAGGGCCGTTCGTTCGGCGAGATCGTTGACCCTGGCGATGTAGTTCCTGAAATGCGGTGTTTCGCGATGCGCGGCCACGGCCGCGTTGTCGATGTAGAGTTCGTCGAGCACAAAGCGACTGCGATCGTTCTGATCTCGCCAGATATCCCAGCGCAGATTCCCCGGTTCATCCCGACAAGCCTCTACCATACCATAGAGCAGCGCTTTCAAATCGTCAGCCTTGCCCGGTCGCGCGGCCAGAATTGCCGTGATTTTTACAAAGTCGGACATCCGTAGCCTTCCTTCTTGAAGAGCAGAGCGCCGGCGGATGTGATGATGCACATCCGCCCGGCGCTCATGGGATCAGTTCGCAGCCACACTCCGGTCGAGCGCTGCGACGAATTTTGCGGCGATGGGGTGATCCGAACGCGGGTTCTGCCCGGTGATCAGTTCGCGGTCTTCGATCACGTTCGGCTCGAAGTCGACTTCTGTGGTGACCACCTCGCCGCCGGCTGTCTGCAAAGCGTCGACGACGTTGAAGTACAGCTTGGCATGGAGGATGTAGTCTTCGACAATCTTCTCCTCGGTGTTCGAGAAAACCGTCATTCTGTAACCGGCATATTGCCAGCCCTTGGCCCATTCAGCGGCTTTGGCCGGATCGCCGGCAATGAGCGCCGCGCGGAATTCGCGGGCGTGCGGCATTGCCGAGGCGACGGCGATCGGACCGTGGCAGAGCAGTGCCGTGGGCTTTGCGCGCTCGTGGAAATGGCGCAGGATTTCACCGAGGTCCGGATCCTGCATCAGATCAACCACCGGGGCCTGGCCGCCGGGGAGGAAGACTCCGAC
>JAGWJK010000311.1 GCA_028865845.1 Rhizobiaceae bacterium | reverse complement strand
GCGATCTCCTCGATGGCGCTCAGGCTGCTGGCGCCATAGGAATGACCAGCATGCGACAGCAATCCGGCAAGCTTCAGTCCGTTCGCCACCACAATTTCCTGTGCGACCTGCAAAGCCATGGCACTCTGCGGTTTCACGCCGACACGGCCCAGTCCGACGTCCACCTTCATGAATACCGGAAGACGCATCTCGGCCGCGGCCGCGGCTTCGTTCAATGCCTTGACCCCGGCTGTGTCGCCGGCAATGAAAGCGATGCGCGCTTCGGCATCCTTCGCCAGTTGCAGCAGGGGCTTTACGGTATCGGCATGGATCACTGGATAGGCCATCAGCACGTCCTTGAATCCAGCCCGCAGAAAAACCTCCGCTTCGCTCGCTTTCGACGCGGTCAAGCCGACTGCGCCGGCCTCGATCTGGCGGCGGGCAATTTCGATGCTTTTGTGGGTCTTGATATGCGGCCGCAGGCGCACGCCCGCCTTCCCGGCGATTGCCTGCATTTTCGCAATGTTGCGGTTCAGCCGAAATTCGTCGACCTCGATGAACGGCGTCGCGCGTGCAGCCGGCAAGGGACGCGTGAAGCCAGGCTCGGGTGTGTTGAAAACATTGACGACTTCATTCGGCATGGACATTCGAACTCGGCATTGTCGATCTCTGCGGGCCGCCACAGACGAACCGCGCCTTCAGATCGAATAGGTTGATACCCGGTCGCCCGGATGCGTTTCGCGCGGGAACGGCATCGCCCCTCGCCAAGGCTTAGGACGGAAATTGCGATGGCGGGCGGCGGCCTGTCAATCAAAATTTCTTTTGCGATAATATTTTTATCAAAGTAAAAAGAATGAAGCGCTTTCGGCCGCCAAGGGCAAGCTCTGGTTTGCGAGAATAAAAGCGCCGACGTATAGCGCCTGATGACCAAGCTTTCGAGCGCGGGCGGGACGGTTAGGAGACGATAATTGCGCAATTCCAGCGAAAACGCTGCTCAGCCGAAAACGGACCGGGATTTCGGTGTCCGGGTGAAGGATCTGCGCTCGGCACGCAAGTGGACCCTGGAGCGTCTTGCCGATATGAGCGGCGTCTCGATCTCGGCATTGTCGAAGATCGAAAATGGCCAGGTTTCCGCGTCCTTCGACACCATCGTCAAGATCGCCCACGCCTTCGGCCTGACATTCGCCGAACTCTTTGCCTCCAGCGCCACAGAGCCCGCGCCAGAGGCGCCGTCGATCATCGGACGCCGGACCTACACCTTTGCGGATAAGGGACTGCCGTTCTCGACGGACTATTACGACTACCAGGTCCACTCCGCCGAACTCATCCACAAAGGCATGATCCCGCTGGTCATGACCATAAAGACGAGGGAGGTTCTGCCGCGCAAGGACTGGTCGACGCATGATGGCGAGGAGTTCATTTATGTCGTCAGCGGCGTGACGGAGCTGTACACCGCTTACTACGCACCGCTCAAGCTTTCCGCCGGCGACAGCGCCTATATCGACAGCACCATGGCGCATTGCTTCGTGTCGATCGGCGACGAAGATGCGAAGATCCTGTCCATCTGCATGACCGAGCAGCTGATGTTCAACGACGTCTCGGTCGGGAACGCCCGATAACAGGTTCTTCCAGGCGCCTGCGCAAGGCTTCCGGGACCTCCATCCACACCCGACGTCGATCGCCCGCAAGATGCGATCGGTGATGGTTTCTTGTGCACTGCGCCTACTTTACTATCATAAAATACTGTTTCTTTTAAGAAAATATTTGTTGCCATCGGATAATTCCTCGGTATTTTACCTCTACGAGACAGAGCAACTCGTTACGGGCCATCGGGAGAGTGGTTCCGTGCGGCGGTCCCTTCCTTTGGGCAATCGCAATCTCAACGTGGACTGTTTCATCCAAAAACTTGGGAGCCGCGCAAAGATGCGGCAGCAAAAGAGGGAACCATGAACAAGAGACAAAAGCTTCTCAGCACCGTCGCGGCGGTCGCTTCGATTACAACCGGCCTCCTGATGGCCGGTGCGGCAGCATCCGCCGATCTTCACAGGGGTGGCGTCCTGACGATGGGCAGGCCGGACGAACCGTTGACCCTTGACCCCTTCATTCCATCGGACAACGGTTCGATCTTCGCGATCGCCCAGGTCTGCGAGCCGCTGATCCTGGCCGACAAGGCCGGAACCGGCCTTGAGCCGGGGCTGGCGTCATCCTGGACGATATCGCCCGATGGCCTGACCTATGTCTTTACGCTGCGCGACGGCGTCGTCTTCAGCGACGGCAAGCCGCTGACGCCCGAGGACGTGATCTTCTCGCTGAACAAGCAGATGGACCCGTCCTCCTCTTTCGGCTTTGCGTTTGCGGCAGTCAAGACGATCGAAAAAACCGACGACAAGCACGTTACCATTACCCTGAAAACACCCTACGTGCCGATCCTGTCGGCGCTTTCGCTGTATGCCGCCTCGATCGTCGAAAAAGCCGCCTATGAGGCGAGCCCCGAAGCCTTCGGATTGAAGCCGGTCTGCACCGGTCCGTTCACGGTCGACACCTATGAGCGCGGCAGCCAGGTCGTGCTGAAAGCCAACCCGAAATATTGGGCCATGGGAGACGACGGCAAGCCGCTGCCCTATCTCGACAAGATCGTCATGAAATACATGCCGGACGGCAACTCGCGCATCCTCGGCCTCAAGAACGGCGATCTCGATGTCGCGCTGCAGCTTCCGCTGAGCCAGGCCTCCTCGGTCAAGGCAACGGAAGGGCTCGTACTGGAAACGGCACCATCCTACGCGCTCGACTATATCTATCTCAACCACGCCAAGAAGCCGCTCGACGACAAGCGCATTCGCCTTGCCTTGAACTACGCCACCAATCACGATGCCCTGATGAAGGCCGTCTATTTCGGCTTTGGCGAGGTGCCGAACTCGTTCACGCCCAAGGTCAACTACTGGTCGGCTGATGTGAAGGCGATCCCCTATGATCCCGACAAGGCGGCACAGCTGGTCAAGGAAGCCAATTATGACGGCACGCCCATCGAGCTGATGGTCTCGTCCGGCAACTCCACACAGCGGCAAACCGCGTCGATCCTGCAGGCTGCCTGGCAGAAGGCAGGGCTGAAGGTGAATATTGTGCAGTATGAAGGCGCGACCGCCGGCGCGATGATGCGCAAGGGCGACTATCAGGCACGCGTCAACCTGATATCGAGCGACATCAACGACAGCGACGAGATCGCCACGCTGCAGACCGACTATTACGGCAGCTCGCATTCCTTCTTTACCTGGTACAAGAACGACGACGTGATTGCGCTTCTCAACCAGGCACGCGGCGAGCTCGATACGACCAAGCGCGCCGCGCTCTACGCAAAGGTGCAGGATGTCGTCTACAACGACGGCTACAGCGTACCTCTGAACTTCGTGCCCTTCATCAACGGCTACAGGTCGAAGGTTGAAAACTGGCAAAACATCGCCGTCGGCTGGTGGTGGCTGAAGACGACCCGGATCGCCCCGTAATCATGAGCGATTGCCTGCCTGGTTTCCAGGCAGGCGACGGAGATCCAGATGATCTATTTGCGTTACATCCTCTCGCGTTTGATTGCCGCAATGCCTGTCTTGGTGGCCGTCACCCTGTTCAGCTTCGTTGCGATCAAGCTGGTTCCGGGCGATCCCGTTCGCATTATGATGCGCGACCGCGTCAGCGATGCCGAAGTCGCGGCGATCTATGCCAAGCTCGGTATGGATCGTCCTTTGGTGGTTCAGTATCTCAGCTTCGTCAAAAAGGCGGCCACCGGCGATCTGGGGCAGAGCATCATTCAAAACCAGCCGGTATCCGCGCTCGTCGGCGAAAGGATCGCGCCGACGTTGATGCTACTTTGCGTCGGGACGATCTTCTCGATCCTCATTGCCTTGCCTATCGGGATTCTCGCCGCATCGCGGCCGGATACGTTCTTCGATCAGGTCGTGCGCATCATCTGTATTCTCGGTTTCGCCATGCCGCATTTCTGGGTCGGCCTGTTGCTGATGCTAGCCTTCGGCATTCAATTGCGGCTGCTGCCGATCTCCGGGTATGGGTCAAACTTCGCAGAACATCTCGTTCACATGATCCTGCCTGGCCTGACGATCGCGCTATTTCTCGGGCCGGTCCTCATCCGTACGCTCCGCGCCTCGATGATCGAGGTGCTGGCCACCGACCAGATCGAGGTTGCCCGTGCCCGCGGCCTGCCGAGCTGGCGTATTCTCGGCAAACACGCCTTACGCAACGCGCTCATCCCGACGCTTACGGTGCTGGCCGTCAATATCAGTTGGCTCGTCAGCGGCGCGGTCGTCATCGAGTCCGTGTTTGCCCTGCCTGGTCTCGGTTCGCTTCTCATCCAGGCCGTGAGCTTCCGCGATTATCCGCTGATCCAGGGCCTGTCCGTCGTTCTCGCGGCGACGACCGTGGGCATCAATCTCATCGCCGATCTCAGCTATGCCCTCGTCGATCGACGCGTTTTACGGGACTGACACATGAGCAATTCCATGGACAAAGTCGGACCATTCCCATCGCCTGTCATCGAGACATGCCAGGCTATTCTCGCCGAGGTCCGGTCATGGCCGATGACGCTGAAGATCGGCAGCGTGCTGTTCCTGATCCTGATCATTGCCGCGATCGCCGCACCGGTGGTCGCACCTTACGATCCCGATCTCCAGGATTTCGATGCGATCATGGTGCCGCCGAACTTTCAGCACCTGTTTGGCACGGACAACATCGGCCGCGATATCTTCTCGCGCGTACTGTTTGGCGCGCGGATCGATCTCCTCTCGGGATTGATCATGACCTATGTCCCCATGGCCTACGGCGTGCTGATTGGCGCCTATGCCGGTTACCGCGGTGGTATCTTCGATTCGGTGATCGCCATGATCATCAATATCGTCATCGCCTTTCCCTTCCTTGTCGTCATCATCATCGTGATCGCCGTTGCCGGCCCAGGGCTCCAGAACATTTTTATCGCCGTGTTCTTGGGATCGTGGACGATGTATGCGCGGCTGGCGCGCGCCGAAATGCTGGTCGAGCGCAACAAGGATTACGTCCAGGCGGCCAAGATACTCGGTTTCCCCACCCGTCGCGTGCTGCTCCTTCACGCGCTTCCCAACGTGATCGGTTCGGCCGTTGCGTTTTCGATGTCCGATTTCGTTCTCAACATCCTGCTGCTTGCCGGCCTCAGCTTCATCGGCTTCGGGGCTCAGCCGCCGATGCCCGAATGGGGTGCGATGATTGCCGAGGGCAAGGAATTCATCCTCGACGCATGGTGGATCTGCGCGATGCCGGGCCTCGTCGTCGTCTATGCCGGAGCAGCACTCAGCCTCATCGGCGACGGCCTTGCGACGCGGCTCGGGGTCAGCGGCGGAGGGCATAAATGATGATTACTGACGCAACCGCCGCAGCGCCCTTGCTCGATATCGAGGGATTGAGCGTTCGCTTTGCCAAGGGCCGGGTGCTCGCCAACGACAATATCAACCTGACCGTCCTGCCCGGCGAAACCCTCGGCATCGTCGGCGAGTCCGGCAGCGGAAAATCCGTATTGTGCCGCGCGGTGCTCCGGCTTCTCGGTGCAAACGTAACGGCGCGGCGCCTGGCTTTTCAGGGTCGGGACCTGCTTTCGCTCTCGGAACGAGAAATGAGACGACTGCGCGGCTCGGGCATTTCGATGATCTTCCAAAGCCCGATGAGCAGCCTCGATCCGGTATGGTCGATCGGCGATCAGATCATGGAGACCTTGCGTCTGCACCGGCGCCTGAATGGACCGGCGGCCCGCAAGGAGGCGATCGCATTGCTCGAGAAAGTTGGCATACCGTCGGCGACACGGCGCGTGGATGAATATGCCCATCAATGGTCCGGCGGCATGCTCCAGCGCGCCGTGATTGCGCTCGCGCTCGCCGGCAAGCCGAAGCTGATGCTTGCCGATGAGCCGACCACCGCTCTTGACGTCACGATCCAGGATCAGATCCTTTCCCTTCTCCTGAGCCTGCAGGCCG
>JAGWJK010000310.1 GCA_028865845.1 Rhizobiaceae bacterium | reverse complement strand
TGTACTTCACCTGCACGTCCTGACGCGACTGGTCCCAGTCGATCAGTTCCTTCAGAGGCCCGGGCAGATCCTTATAGGCGTTGATGACAGCGACGAGCTGACCGATGTCCAACCGGCCCTGCAGGGCGAGGAAACCACCGATCAGGTAGAACAGAAAGGGTGTGACCTGGGCGAGGAAGTTGTTGATGAACTTGACCAGGAACTTCCACTGATAGAGATCGTATCGGATCGAGAAGATCAGCCCGAGGCGGGCGGCAATGTCGGCGCGCTCGAGATTGGTCGTGTCGTTGGCGTGGATGGTGCCGATACCGTCGACGATTTCGCCGACACGGCCGGAAAGCTCGCGCGCCGTCAGCTGGCGCTGGCGGCCGAGTTCCAGAAGCCGCTTGCGCATGCGCGGGATGACGATCGCCTGCACCGCAACGATGCCGGCCGCGATCATGCCCAGCCAGAAGTTCTGCATGATGATGAAGACAAGCGCAGTCACCGCCTGACCGCCGAGGAGGGCGGGCTGGACGAAGGCATCGCCGGTGAAGCCGCCCATCGGCTCCACCTCGTCCTTGATCATGGTGGCGATTTCCGCAGGCTTCACCCGCTTGAAATGCGCCGGCGGAAACCGCAGGACGCGATCGATCAGCTCGAAGCGGATGCGCCGCAACATGCGCTCGCCGAGGCGGCCCTTATAGGTGTTGATGTAAAGCTTGAAGAGACCGTTCAGAACGACGAGAGCGAGGAACACCAAGCTCAGCGCGATCAGCATCCAGAAACGGGTTAGCTGCAGCCCCTTGAAGATTTCCAGATGCCCAATCAAAGGCAGATCGTAGGCAATATGCATGAAGGTCTGGGTCTGGCCGGGATGCTCGAAACCCTTGCCCTGGATAGGCCCATTGACGATCTGCTTCGGCAAATCGAAAGACAGGAAATAGGGGATCATGGAGGCCGCGACGATCGTCAGGATCCAGATCTGCTCCAGCCTTGTATTCGACCAGATATAACGCGCTAGGCTTTTTTCCATCGCTTAATGCATGCTTCCAAATTCAACGGCCTTCGTTGCCGTTGCCGGCACGAATATCGCAGAGGTGCAGGAGAAATTCATCGTGGATATGCGCCCCATATCGAAGCGGGTAGCGCCCGGTCATTCCTCCCGACAGCTCCCGATTCATTGATTTCTCTGCTTATATCATAAGATTGCAGAAAACGAGGAGGGCAAAACGATAAGGCACTGTGACAGACGCATTCCTGCAACTGTCATAGTGCATGGCGAACGATCTCGGACGTCCGCTCCGCTCCGGCAAGATCGATGCCGGCATGGGATGGCTTCGGTCGCGACAGGGCCGTTTCGACGGCGTCGGCAAGCAGCTCCACGGTTAGCCCCGCTTCGGGCAGCGCCAATGCCAGTCCCAGTTTTTCCAGGCGCTCGGCACGCACCGACTGTTCTGTCTCGCCGCCAGCGGTAAATGGGACCAGGATCGAACGGCAGCCGGTCACAAGCAGATCTCCGACGGTATTGTAGCCAGCCTGGGAGATCGAGAGTTCCGCTCCCCTCAACAGCGACGGAAAATCCTTGCGGAAACGAACGACGGTGACGTTACCGGGCGCATCCTTCGCCAGCGCCGCGAAATCCGGCTCCGGCAGGTTCGGTCCGGTGATCAGGCACCAGCGGCGATCGGTCGCCACCCGTTTTGCAGCTTCGAGCGAAGCGCGGATCAGATCGCGGCCAACGGCGCCGCCGCCGGCCGATACCATGATATTGAAGATCTCCACCGGTTCCGGCGGCAGGGGTGGCGCGACCAGGCCGGTATAGGTGATCTTGTCCGAAATGGCGGCCGTCAGCGGAAACGTCTCTTCGAGCCTGACGAAGTTCGGGTCGCCGTGAACGAGAACCCCGTCAAAACGATCTCGCAGCAAGGCGACGGTTTCCTCGTCGCGGCCCGGTTTTTTCTGCTGCTGCAGGATATCGCGCACCGAGGTGTAGAGTTTCGGCCTGGGATTGGCGGAGGCGATGGCATCGAGCAGCGGCAGGAGTTCGAAGCGCATCTGGCGGCGACCAAAGGGAAAAGCTTCGATGATGACGATATCCGGCGTTGCGGCGCGGAACGCGTCGAGAAGCTGGTCACGGCGCGCCGACAGAAACTCCTCCCCGACGGCATTGCCGGCCTGATCGGCAAGGCCGGAAAAACCGGCGCTGCTGGCCACGACCGCCGGCAGGGTCACCGATGTGACGTCGCCAGCGGGAAAGCCGTTTACCGGCACGCCGCCGGTGACCACCGTCACCTGGCATCCGTCCCTGGCCATGGCGCTCGCGATACGGCTGGCGCGCGCGAGATGACCGATCCCAAGCAGATGCTGGACGTAGAAAAAGACGCGTGGTGCCGTCATGCCGATTTCCGCCAATGCTCTTCCTTTTGCCACTGCTCCTCGAACAGCCGCGTCAACTGCCGGATACTGGAGTGATGGTCGAAATGCTCGCGAACGCGCCGTTCCGCAGCATCGCCGAGCCGACGGCGCAAGGCCGGATCGCGGATCGCCCGCTCCAACGCCGCCGCCAATGCCTGCGGGTCTTCCGGCGGCACGACGAGACCGTTTTCACCGTCCGTCAACAGTTCCGGCACGCCGGAGATGTTGGTCGAGAGGCAGGGAAGTCTCTGGCTGGACGCCTCGACCAGCACGTTGGGAAGACCATCGCGATCGCCATCGGCCGCAACGCGGCAGGCAAGTGCAAAAAGATCGGCTTCGCGATAATGCGCAAGCACCTCTTCCTGCGCCAATGCCCCTTTCCAGGTGAGGCGTTCGGCAATACCAAGCGTCTCGGCCAGCGCTTTCAACTTCGCCAAACCGTCGCCACCGCCGATATGGGTGAAACGCCAATGCAGATCGGCCGGTAGCAGCGCCAGCGCCCTCAACAGCACGTCGTAACCCTTTTTCTCGACAGCGCGCCCGACGCTGAGCAGGAAAACAGGATCGGAAGCCTGCGATCCGTCACGGCTGGAATGCTCGCCCGCAAACGGACCAAAACGGGCAAGGTCAAGGCCGTGATAACTCAGGTGCACATGGTCAGGCGCAGGCGACAGGTCGCGCATATGCTCGAAGCCGCTGCGGGTGCAGGTAACGGCCCAGCGGGCGCGCCCGAGTTTTTCGGAAAGCTCCCAGTCCGGCGAGGTCCAGATATCCTTCGCATGCGCCGAGCAGGTCCAGGGAATGCCGGTCATGATGCTGGCATAGGAGGTGACGGAGGCCGGCGTATGAATGAAGTGCGCGTGCAGCCACTCGCCATTGTCGGGCCATTCATGTGCCAATACCAGCGCCTGGCCGAAACGGCGGACGCGATTTGGTGTGACGTCTCGCTTGAGGTCGGCCCAGAACTGTTTCAGCAGCGGTTTGAAGCCGGGCTTTGCGAGCCCGGCAAAGAAGGCCCGCAGCACGCGCAGCGGCTCGTCATGCAGATATTCCGGCAGATAGACGACACGCGCCTTGATCTCGTCATGGATCGGATGACGCTTCTTGTCGGTCGGCCTGCGCATCGAGATCAGCGTAAGGTCGAAGCCCGCTCGCTCCAGACCGAGCAGCTCCTGCGCAATGAAGGTCTCGGACAGGCGGGGGTAGCCCTTGAGGACCACCAGGAGTTTCTTTCGCATCGATGAAATTCCGATGCTTTATTCGGCAACGACCGACAGCGGCGGATAGCTGTCGCGATCATCGAACCATTCGCCGACAATTCGGGAAATATGGGCGAGCCCTTCCAGCCGCATATTCTCGCCGCTTGCCGATGGCGGCGCCCGGGTCGGCAGTCGCTTTAGCGCCGCGGCCAGCTGTTTCGGATCTGCGGATTCCTCCGGCAGCAGCATGTCGACGAGGCCAAGTTCGCTTGCGCGCTGCGCGCGGATCAGCTGCTCCTCGCGCGGCCGCGTGCGCGGAATGATCAGCGCCGGCTTGTCAAACGACAGGATCTCGCAATAGGTGTTGTAGCCGCCCATGGCAACCACGCCTTTTGCACCGGCGATCAGCTCTTCCATCTTGTTGTCGAACTCGATGACTTCGAGGCAGGCGATCTTGCCTGCCCGCTCAACCAGCTGAACCCGTTCCCTCGCCGGCATGTAGGGGCCAAGGACGATCAGCGTCTTGTGTTGAAGCGTGTCATCCTGCTCATAGGCCGCAAGAACATCGTTGACGAGATCGGCGCCGTCGCCGCCGCCGCCTGTCGTCACGAGAAGATAGTCCTCGTCTGGCACGTGTTCGGATTTCGCCCCGTGCGAAACGCTGCGCTGCAGGAAGCCGACGAATTCCATCTTGCGCCGGACACCCGGCGGCACATCGAGGCCGACGAGGGGATCGTAGAAATCCGGCGGTCCGTAGACCCATATCTTGTCGTAGAACTGATCGATCTTCTGAAACGCGTTGTTCTTCTTCCACTCTGCCTCGAGCAGATAAGGCGCGTCCATGACGTCGCGCATGCCAAGGACGAGGGTCGTGCCGCGGGCCTTGAGATAGGCAAGCGTTTCCTCGACCTCGCCCTTCAGGCCCATCGGCTCCTTGTCGACGATGAAGATGTCGGGCTGGAAGGTCTCGGCCGTATGGCGGATGATCGACTGGCGCATCTTCAGCGTTTCCTGAAGAGCCACGTGGCTTGCCATCGACGTATATTCACCGTCACGCAGCTTGATGACGCTCGGGACCTTCACGAAATCCACGCGCGCGCGGTAATCGAACGCACCGGCGATCGTCGCGCCGGAAATGATCAGCACGTTCAGCCCGCGATAGTCCTCGACCAGCGAATGCGCAATGGTCCGACACCGCCTGAGGTGACCGAGACCGAACGTATCATGGCTATACAAGAGGATTCGAGCATCTTCTAAGCGCCGCTTCATGGGCAAAACCTCAAGAATGAAAGTCATCTTCGCGGGCTGTCTGCAAACGACGTCCGCGGCCGCTCTTCGAATTGCAATCCATTACTGGCCACGCTTCAGCTATTTGTAGGGATCGGCCGCATCGCGCAAGCCATCTCCTAAAAAGTTGAACGCGAGAATCACCAAAATAACCGGGACCATCGGAAAGAGGAGCCACGGGTAGAAGGCAATGACGCTGACGCTTCTTGCCTCGGTGAGCAGGATGCCCCAGCTGGTGATCGGTGGGCGGAGACCGAGACCCAGGAAGCTCAGCGCCGTTTCGCCGAGGATCATGCTGGGAATCGATATCGTTGCCGTCGCGATCAGATGCGACATGAAACCAGGGACGAGGTGGCGGCCGATAACGCGCGGCGAGCTCGCACCCATCAATTGTGCAGCAAGTACATAGTCCTCTTCGCGCAAAGACAAGAGCTTCGAGCGTACGGCACGCGCCAGACCGGTCCAATCAAGGATGCCGAGAATGATGGTGATGCCGAAATAGACGATAATCGGGCTCCATGTCACCGGCATGATTGCCGCCAGCGCCATCCATAGCGGCAGGCTCGGCAGCGACTGCAGCACTTCGATGACACGCTGAACCAGCAGATCGAACAGCCCGCCGTGATATCCCGCAAGGCCGCCGATCACGATGCCGAGAACGAAGCTGATGGCGATGCCGATCAGACCGATCGTCAACGATATTCGCGCGCCGTAGATGATGCGCGACAAGACGTCCCGGCCGAGGCGATCGGTTCCGAGCAGATACATCTGGCCGCCGACGGCAGGGCATACCAGATGAAGGTTCGCATCGAACAGACCCCAGAAGCGATAACCGTCGCCGCGGCAGAAGAAACGGATCGGCTGCACGTCTTCGAGCTTATCGGTGTAGGTGCGGCGCAGCGTATCGATGTCGAGCGTCATCTTGCGGCCGTAGACGAATGGACCGACGAACTCGCCATTATTGAAGAAATGAACCCGTTGCGGCGGCGAATGGATAAATTCGACGTTGCGGGTATGCAGGCCGTAGGGAGCCAGAAATTCGGAGATCAGGATCGTCGAATAGAGCACGAGTAGAAAGATGCCCGAATAGAAAGCGAGCCTGTGTTTCTTGAATTTCCACC
>JAGWJK010000309.1 GCA_028865845.1 Rhizobiaceae bacterium | reverse complement strand
CGTCCTGGCGCCGTCGCGCATGTCCACGATGTCCCGTATCTTCAGTTTGACCCGCTCCAGCCGCGATGGTGTGATGTCGATCGCGTCCATGGTGGGAGAGAGGTCGACGGCGATCACCAGCGGCGCCGTATCCTCGACGAAGGGGGACGCCTCACGTTCCCATGTCGGCCCGGCGGCAGCGATTACGGCTGCGGCCAGGATGCCGGCAAGCATCCATGACGGCCGGATGTGCGGACCGCCCTTGCCGTCGATCACCAGACGATCGAGCAGATGCGGCGCGATCATGGTCTTCCACCGGCTGCGAATATCCGTCGAGCGTGCCGACAGCCAGGCGATGGCGAGAGGTATCAGCAATGCCAGCAGCCACCAGGGGCGGAGGAAGTGAAAGTTTTCGATCACGCCACGGCCCTCCGTCGCCAGAGGCCGGCAAGGCCGCGCGGGATGTAATAGATTGCAAGCAGGCCGATCGCTGCCCCGAGCGGCCAGTGGAACAGTTCGATGCGCGGCCGCCATGACAGATTTTTCTGGTCTTCGGGGGTGATCCGGTCGAGCGTGTCGTAGATGGCGGCCAGCTGTGTCTGGTCGCCGCCGAAGAAATACTGTCCGCCGGTATTGGCCGCGATCTTCTGCAGCGTTTCGGTGTCGAGCTTGTCCTCGCCCGTTGCCGCGGGGTCGCCGATGCCGACAGTGTGGATGATGATGCCCTTGCGTTTTGCGATATCTGCGGCCTTGGCCGGCGGCATTTTGCTTGCCGTATCGTTGCCGTCGGTCAGCACGATCAGCACTTTTTCCGGAACGGTGGTGTTCTCGAACATCTTGATGGCAAGACCGATCGCATCTCCAAGCGATGTCCTCGGCCCGGCAATGCCGGGAAGCGTTTCAGCGATCACCGCCTGCACAGTCTGGTGATCCATGGTGAAGGGAACGAGCGGGTAGGGCGCGTCGCCGAAGGCAATCAATCCGATCCGGTCGCCCGGCCTTTTGGTGACGAAATCTGCCACCACTTTGCGTACGGCATCGACGCGTGCGCCGGTCTTGCCATCAGGCGCGCGAAAATCCTTGGTGTCCATCGATTGCGAAAGATCGAGGGCAAGCATCAGGTCGCGTTGCGGCTCGACTTTCTCCAGAGGCGGCTCGACGAATTGCGGACGGGCAAGCGCGAGCACCAGCAGGCACCATGCCAGCGTTTCGAAGATCAGCTGCGGCCAGGTGCAGCGCGCGATGACCGATCCTTCTGTGGGGCGAATGCCGGCTGCCTCCGCCACCTGCCCGAAGAACGGCAGCCGGACGGAGGCCGACGTGCGCCGATGTGCGGGAAACAGCCACCACACCAACAGCGGCGCCGGCAGCACGAGCAACAGCCATGGATGATCAAGCTGATACATGGTGACGCTCGATCCATTTCCTGGCGGCATCGACCGGATCGGCCATGTCGTCCGGCAACGGCCTGTCGGTGCCGTTCGGATAACGATATTCGGCATCGTCAAGCAGGTGGTAGAGAACCGGTTCTATTCCGCCGATACTGTGATCGTTCAGAAATTTCGCCCAGTCAGGGCCGGACAGCGAGGCGACGTGATCGCGGCTGTACTCGGCGAGCGCCACGCGCTTGAGAAGAGCCGAAAGATCGTGAATCCCGTCCAGCCTCGTCAGCGGATCGTGTATTTTTGCGCCGATCGCCGGAAGCTGTGCAATGGCTTCGCGCCTGTACGCGGCAGCATGGTAACGCTTGATCCACATCAGCAGGGCAATTGCGAGCGCGATGGCGATGATGGCCGCAACCAGCGCCCAGCCCCAGGTCTGCGGCGTCCAGGGAACGGGCTCCGGTGTCGCGATATCCTTGAGCGAGCGCAGCGCCATCGCGGTCAACGGGTCGATCTGGGGCGCCTGGGGTTCCATCAGCGCCTCCGTTGCCGCCAGGCGGATTGTTCGAGCAGGCGTCGGAGCTGCGGAGCGGTTTCCTCCGCCGACGACACCGGAAGCATCGGCAGCCCAAGTTCGCGTTGCCAGCCCTGCAGTTCCCTCCCGCGATCGCGTGCGAAGCGGTCGATGGCGTTGCGGATATCGGCGCGGCGCAGGGCGAGCTCGGCCTGCAGCGTGCCGCCGCTGACGACGATGTCGCCGGATTTGGGCAGTTCGAGCATGAACGGGTCGTAGACAAGGATACAGATGATGTCGTTTCCGTCGACAAGGCGCAGAAGCGTGTCGCGAGTCGCTGCCGTATGGCCTTCGAAGTCGGTGATGATGATGATCAGATGATCGTGGTGGGCGATATTTGCGACCTTGGTCAGAACGGCGTCCAGCTGCCCGGTCGCGGGCGAGCTGGCGCCGTCGGCGGTGAGACTGCGGTTCTGCCGGACGATCTTGTCGGCAAAGGCGATCACGGCGTTGCGGCTGCGATGCGGCTTGACTTCCTCTATTTCAGTATCGTTGAAGACGAAGCCACCGACCCTGTCACCGGAGCCCAGGATGCGCCACGCGCACAGCATGGCGGCTTCCGCCGCCGTCACCGACTTCATGGATAGCCGGCTACCGAAAAACATGTTGACCCGCTGATCGACGACGATCAGCGCCGGCCGCTCCTTCTCTTCGGAATAGACGCGGACGACCGGCCTGTCCGTGCGGGCGGTGACGCGCCAGTCGATCGACCTGATATCGTCGCCTGGCAGGTAGTTGCGCAACTCCTCGAACATCAGTCCGCGGCCGCGCAATGACGATTGCATGCGCCCGGCAAGCTGCTGGTGGCTGCGCGCCTTCTGCTCGAACGTCAGGTTGCGCGCGCGCCCTTCAAGTGCGACAAGGCGGTCGGTCGAGACATAGATGCCGTCTTCGTTGTCCATCTCGCCTCCTTCACGACACCGCCACGAGTTCGCTGATGCGGTCGATCACATGGTCGGCTGTGACGTTTGCGGCATGTGCCTCGTAGGAGAGGATCAGGCGATGGCGGAAGACGTCGTTGACGATGGCTTTCACGTCATCGGGCGTCACGTAATCGCGGCCCTTCAGCCAGGCATAGGCGCGCGAGACCTTGTCGAGGCCGATGACGCCGCGTGGGCTCACGCCGACCTGCAGCTGCTTTGCCAGATCCTTGTCATAGCGATCCGGATAGCGCGTCGCAAAGACGAGCGCGACGATGTATTTCTCGACCGGGTCTGAGACTGTGACGCTTCCGATTTCCTTGCGGGCATCGAAGACTGCCTGTGGCGACAGCCGCTCAACGGTGGTCGGCGGTTTGCCGCCATGAGCCTCGTTCTCCTCGTCGCGATTGAGGCGCATGATCGCCCCTTCCGACTCCTCGTCCGGATAGCCGACTTCGATATGCATGAGGAAGCGGTCGAGCTGGGCCTCGGGCAGGGGGTAGGTTCCTTCCTGTTCGATCGGGTTCTGCGTCGCCATGACCATGAAGAGGTCGGGCAATGGATAGCTCTTGCCTCCGACCGTCACCTGACGTTCTTCCATCGCCTCCAGCAATGCCGACTGCACCTTGGCCGGCGCACGGTTGATTTCGTCGGCCAGGATGAGATTGGCGAAGATCGGCCCCTGCTGGAACTTGAATTCGCCCTTGCCGGCCTCGCTGAAATAAACCTCCGAACCGGTTATGTCGGCCGGCAGCAGATCGGGCGTGAACTGGACGCGCGACAGCTCGGAATCGAGGTTCTTCGCCAGGCTCTTGATCGCCCTTGTTTTCGCAAGGCCCGGCAGGCCCTCGACCAGAAGATGGCCGTTGGCAAGGAGGCCGAGCAGCAGCCGCTCCACCATTTCGTTCTGGCCGATGATGGATTGGCCTATGCGCTGTCCCAGCGCTGTGATGTCATCGCGAGCCGTCATGATACCTTCCTGTTTTGCGATCAGGCGCTCCGTGCGGAGCGCCTGATCGATCGGCCTCATTTCCCGCCGTTGAGATTATCCAGCGACGATGTCAGGCTGTCGATCATCTGATCGATGCTGAAGCTTGCCGACCGCTGGCTTGGGGGGAAGTCCCTGAACGTCTGCAGGAACGGTCCGACCTTCGAAACTCCGTAGGAGGCAAGATAGGCATTCTTGAAGAGGAAGTCGTAGTACTGGTCAGAGACGACGTCCGCCCGCTCGAAAGGATCCATCCTCAGATTGAACACCTTCGGCACGCGCAGGCAAGTGAAGGGATTTGCCCAGACCTGCATGCCGCCAGGTGCCCGCTGCTCGCAAAAGACAAGCTTCCAATTTCCAAAGCGGACCGCCACCAGCTGGCCGTCGTCGTTGAAATAAAAGAACTCGTCCCGTGCCGACTTCGCGTCGGTGCCGGTAAGCAATGGCAACTGATTGAAGCCGTCGAGGTGAACCTTGAACTGGTTGCCGTTGATCGTCTTGCCCTTCAAAAGCTCATCCTTGATATCCGGGTCGCCGGCGGCCGCAAGAAGGGTGGGAAACCAGTCGAGGCCAGACATCATCTCGTTGGTCACCTCGCCAGCCTTGATGTGGCCGGGCCAGCGAACAAGCGCCGGTACGCGGAATGCGCCTTCCCAGTTCGTGTCCTTTTCCGACCGGAAAGGTGTGGTTGCCGCATCCGGCCAGGAGAACTGGTTGGGACCGTTATCGGTGGTGTAGACAACGATCGTATTGTCGGCGATCCCGAGATCATCCAGCGTCTTGAGCAGCTTGCCGACATCGCCGTCATGCTCGACCATGCCGTCGGCATATTCGTTGCCGGGCATGCCGCTCTGGCCTTTCATGGAGTCGCGGACATGGGTGAAGGCGTGCATGCGAGTCGTATTCATCCAGGTGAAGAACGGTTTGCCTTCCTTCACTTTCCTTTGCATGAAATCGATCGCTGCACCGGTCGTCTCGTCGTCGACCGTCTCCATTCGCTTTGTCGTCAGCGGACCGGTATCTTCGATCTTGCCGTCGGCCGAGGCTCTGAGGACGCCGCGTGGCGCATTCGCCTTGACCCAATCCGTATCGTCCTTCGGATAATAAGGTCGCTCCGGCTCCTCTTCGGCATCGAGATGGTAGAGGTTTCCATAGAATTCATCGAAGCCGTGGTTCGTCGGCAGGAATTCGTCGCGGTCGCCCAGGTGATTCTTGCCGAATTGACCCGTTGCATAGCCAAGCGGCTTCAGCGCTTGCGCGATCGTAATATCGCGGGGTTGCAGCCCGACGGGTGCACCGGGAATGCCGACCTTGCAGAGACCCGTGCGCAGGCAGACCTGACCGGTGATGAATGTCGAACGCCCGGCGGTGCAGCTGTTCTCGGCATAATAATCCGTGAACATCATGCCTTCCTTGGCGATACGGTCGATGTTTGGTGTCTTGTAGCCCATCACGCCAAAGGAATAGGCGCTGATATTCGACTGGCCGATGTCATCGCCGAAGATGACGAGAATGTTGGGTTTCGCCGTCTGCGGCGCTGTATCGGAGGCCGCGGGGGCAGCCTGTTGCGCATAGGCCAGCGAAGCGAAAGGTGCTGGGATCAAGGCCATGGCGACCAGGGCAGTCGCGCCTACAAGTCTGCGGGACAATGTCGTGGTCATGACATCCTCCCTTCCAGATCGTTCAACATGAAACTCTCCCTTGGGTTGGCCGACGCTCCGGCGCGGCCGGAACGGGACATTGGTCTTTCGACGCCAGCATATTTCGCCGTGCGGGGGAGATGCGTAAGTACGTAACGGTAAACGGCGGTGTTGCTGGCGTAACAGATGGCGTAAACGCCATCGCCAAGGGCCAGGAATCAGCCTTCGACGGGAAAGTCGTTGCGCAGTTGGGTTAATTGCCAACGCGTGGCCATTTATGCCTTCGGCCGGAAATATCGTGGCTCAGCGGGTTACCGTCGCTATCTGCCGCTTTATCGGTTCGCGGATTGCTGAGAGCCGACGTCTCTTCGGCAATCGCAGGGAAACCCGCACGCGATGTTGCGCGAGCCTATATCCATTCCTTTGAACGCGTGAATATCTCGGTGGCGGCGTATACCGGCCCGCCAATCCTACTGCGTCAACGGTTTCGATTCCGGATCGTTTTGCAGGGTATCGCCGACATA
>JAGWJK010000308.1 GCA_028865845.1 Rhizobiaceae bacterium | reverse complement strand
TTCGGGCACACCATACATCTGCACTATTTTTAGACAGTCTTATGAGGCTTGCCAAGGGGTTTCGGCGAATACCGATATTTTTTGGGCAACTGCTGGAAAATACCCGATCGAGGCGATAGACCGGCGCTATCGAAGACCTTTCATCCCTGGGGTTTATGACGCAAATGCACTCAACGCAACCGATGTCGATCGGAATCGTGATCGTTGCTGCCGGGCGCGGCGAGCGGGCGGGATCGCCCGAGGAAGGCCCGAAGCAATATCGCCCGATCGGCGGCAGGCCGGTTATTGCGCATACGCTTGAAAAATTCGTGACATGGCCGGGGACCGCAAAAGTCGTCGCCGTCATCCACCGCGACGATGAGGCCTTGCTGCAATCGGCGCTCGGCCATGTTGCCGGCTTGACCGATGTCGAGATCGCTTTCGGCGGCGTCACCCGCCAGCAATCGGTGCTGGCCGGATTGCGGCAGCTTGAAAATTCCGGTGTCACCCACGTCCTGATCCATGATGCGGTTCGTCCGTTCTTCGACCATGCTCTCCTCGACCGCGTCGCGGAAGCACTTGCCACGGGTGCGCCCGCGGTGCTGCCGGCGATGCCGGTCACTGATACGCTGAAACGCGCCAACGGCAATGCGCTGGTGACGGAAACCGTGCCCCGCGCCGGGCTCTATGCCGCGCAGACGCCGCAGTCCTTCCGTTTCGCCGACATTCTTGCGGCACATGAAAAGGCTAAGGCCGAAGGCAAGGCGGATTTCACCGACGATGCCGCCATCGCCGAATGGATCGGGCTACCGGTAACGCTGGTTGCAGGCACGACAGACAATGTCAAACTGACGGTGAAAAGAGATATCGCCATGGCTGACGAAAAGCTTTCCGCCGGACTGCTGCCCGATGTGCGCACGGGCAACGGCTACGATGTCCATCAGCTCGAACCGGGCGACGGCGTCACCCTCTGCGGCGTGTTCATCCCGCATGACCAGAAGCTCAAGGGACATTCGGATGCCGACGTGGCGCTGCACGCCTTGACCGACGCCCTGCTCGCCACCTGTGGCGCCGGCGATATCGGCGACCACTTTCCGCCGTCGGACATGCAATGGAAAGGCGCACCTTCACGCATCTTCATTGAGCACGCGGCAAAAATCGTCCGCGAGAACGGCGGCACGATCATGAATGCAGACGTGTCCTTGATCGCTGAAGCGCCGAAGGTCGGGCCGCATCGCGAGGCGATGCGCGCGAAGCTCTCGGAATTCTTAGGGATCAGTCTTGAGCGCTGCTCAGTAAAGGCAACCACCAACGAAAAAATCGGCTTCGTCGGCCGCCGCGAAGGTATTGCCGCCATCGCAACGGCGACAGTGGTCTATCGCGGAGGCAAGGCATGACGCATTTTCCCGATGATATCCTTTCCCTCGCCCAAGGCATCGTGACCGACTTCACCGCACGCAGGCTGATGGTCGCCACTGCGGAATCCTGCACCGGCGGGCTGATCGCCGGCGCGCTGACGGAAATCCCCGGTTCTTCCGCCGTCGTCGATCGCGGCTACGTCACCTACACCAACATCGCCAAGATGGAGATGCTCGGCGTGCAGGAAGAGACGCTCGCAAGCTTCGGTGCTGTATCGAAAGAGACGGCGCTACAGATGGTGCACGGCGCGCTCTTCCGTTCACACGCAGATCTTGCCGTTGCCGTCACCGGCGTTGCCGGCCCGGGCGGCGGATCTGCCGAGAAGCCCGTCGGGCTCGTGCATCTTGCCGCCAAGGCGCGGACGGGCGGATTGATCCATCGTGAAATGCAGTATGGCGACATCGGCCGCGACAAGGTCCGTCTCGCGACGCTGAAGACGGCGCTGGAAATGCTCATCGAACTTGCGGGTTGATGCCGCATCGTTCCGATGTGTTTGCGGGATGTTGCCTAGGCGTAGATCTTGCCGGCGCGCGTTTCGAAGGCGTCCGTGAACATGCGGAAGGCGCGGTCGAACATCGAGCCCATGAGCGCACCCAGAATGCGGCTCTTGAATTCGTAATCGATGAAAAAATCGATGATGCAGCCGCCCGTCTCGCTCGGCTGGAAGCGCCAGCGATTGTCGAGATACTTGAAGGGGCCGTCGATATACTTCACGTCGATTGCCCGTTCCGGCCTGTTCAGCAAAACCTGCGTGGTGAACGTCTCGCGGATCGCCTTGTAGCCGACGGTCATGTCGGCGACCAACAGTACCTTGCCGTCGCGTTCCTTGCGATTGCGGATCGTCAAGGCGTCGCACAGCGGCAGGAATTCCGGATAGCGCTCGACATCGGCGACGAGGTCGAACATCTGGTCAGGTGTATGCGGAACTGGACGGTGGGTTTCGAACTGTGGCATGACCGGCAATTAAGCAGGCCGATCAAGAAGATCAAGAAGCTGACGCATTTCGCCGCGGGATTTTAGCTGGAAAACGGGTACGTCGGGGCCGTACTGAGCAAGCCCCGCTATGACTTTCGGTGCAAATTTTTGCTCCCAGCTCCAGATGTAACGCAGAAATTCGCCGTCGATCCGCTCCGGGCAACCGGGTGCCATGTCCGGCCTCGATCGTCCCAGCCAACGCACCGCCCGCGAAATAGCACCCCACATGCAGAGCCAGCGCGGCATGCGTACCCAAAGGACAAGTTCGGTGCGCGGCAGCCGCAAATCGAAGCTCGACGGAGCCGTGCCGTCGATCAACCAGCGTGGCTCGGCGACCCGCGCCGTAATCAGCGCCCGCTCCTCGGCCTTGTCCCGTTTCACCCAGCCAGGCAGCCAGAAGAACTCGCGGTCCATCGAGACATAGGGCAGACCAAGCCGCGCGCAAATCTTCTGCGATAGCGTCGACTTGCCGCCACCGGAACAACCCATCACCAGAATACGTTCGGCCGCCTTGAGACGTCGGGCAGCCTCGGTCACGTCGCTTAATTCGTTCACAGTTCCTCCCGCGGCGTCAGCCCTTGGTGTTCAACGGCCGTCGCGCAGTCGCGCCAGCAATTCGTCACCTTCGCGGTAGGAGCGCAGCATCACCACGGGCACGTGTTTGCCGTGAAGGCCAAGCATCTCAGCGAACTGCGGCGCCTCCTGCTTTTCGAAGGTCCAGATATAGCGAAGGAAGGCCCAGTCCAGTTGCTCCGGGCAGCCCGGCGCCATTTCCGGCCGGACCTTGCCGCGAAAACGCAGCCAGCGCCTGACGACACCCGACAGCGCCACCCATCGCGGCGGACGCCGCCACAAGACGATATCGGTGCGTGGCAGGCGCAGCGGCAGGGTGCTCGGGCTGTTGCCATCGATGATCCAGCGTGGCCCATCGACCGCTTGCCGGATCAAGGCCAAGGCCTCTGCGCGCGGCCGTTGCTTCCAGCCGGGCAGCCAGAAGATATCCCGGTCCATCGACACGTAGACAAGATCACGCAACTCCGCGACGGCCTGTGCTAGCGTGCTCTTGCCTGTGCCGGAACAGCCGACGATCAGGACACGCTCTGCGTTTTTAAGGATGGACGCCCCCGTCTCGATGTCGACGACATAGGGCAGCGCTTGCGGCGCGACGGACTGCTCCACGGTACGGCTCCATATTCAATCAAGATGTTCAATCAAGAGGGGCGCCGATACCGGCAACGAACGGCGGCGTGTTCCCTAGGCCGTAGCG
Organism: Rhizobiaceae bacterium; assembly: GCA_028865845.1. Lineage (GTDB taxonomy): Bacteria > Pseudomonadota > Alphaproteobacteria > Rhizobiales > Rhizobiaceae > Rhizobium. Next base: position 2,370 of record JAGWJK010000308.1, on the reverse strand, counting down.
ATGATGGTTTGATGACAGCACAAACGAAAACCGCGGCAAAATCGCCGCGGTTCGTTTAAAAAGCAAGAGGCCGAATTATTCGGCGGCCATCAGGACCTTCTTTTCGCGCGCCGCTCGCAGGCGGGCGAAATCGTCGCCGGCGTGGTGGGACGAACGGGTGAGCGGGCTGGAGGCGACCATCAGGAAGCCCTTGGTATAGGCAACCGTCTCGTAGGACTTGAACTCCTCAGGGGTGACGAAGCTCATGACCTGGTGATGCTTGCGGGTCGGCTGCAGATATTGGCCGATCGTCAGGAAGTCGACATCGGCAGTGCGCAGATCGTCCATCAGCTGCAGCACTTCGTTGCGCTCCTCGCCGAGGCCGACCATGATGCCGGACTTGGTGAACATGGTCGGATCGAGTTCCTTGACCCGCTGCAGCAGGCGGATCGAGTGGAAATAACGAGCGCCGGGACGCACCGTCAGATAATTGCCGGCCACGGTTTCCATGTTGTGATTGAACACGTCGGGCTTGGCGGCGACGACACGCTCCAGCGCGCCCGGCTTCTTGAGGAAGTCCGGCGTGAGGATCTCGATCGTCGTCGTCCGCGAGGCGGCGCGGATTGCCCAGATCACCTTCTCGAAATGCTCAGCGCCACCGTCGGCGAGATCGTCGCGGTCGACGGAGGTGATGACGACGTGGCTGAGGCCCATTTCCTTGACGGCCTTGGCGACGTTCTCCGGCTCGGCCATGTCGAGCGCATTCGGCTTACCGGTCGAGACGTTGCAGAAGGCGCAGGCGCGGGTACAGATCTCGCCCATGATCATGAAGGTGGCATGCTTCTTGTCCCAGCACTCGCCGATATTGGGACAACCTGCCTCTTCGCAGACCGTGACGAGCTTATGCTCCTTCACGATCGAGCGGGTTTCGGCGTAACCCTTGGACGTCGGCGCCTTGACGCGGATCCAATCCGGCTTGCGCAAGACCTCGGTGTCCGGACGATGCGCCTTTTCCGGATGCCTGACGCGCTTTGCTTCGGGATTGATCGTGTCGAGAATCGTGACCATGAAACGTCTACTTTCCGCCGCCTCTTTGCGGCCCATTCATCGCCGGGCAAGCCGGGCGAAAAATATCAGAATGCACGCACCGATAAAACCGGTGACAAAATAACCGAGCCTGCCGCCCGGCACAGCAAGATGGAGCGCCGTCAGCAACGCAGCGGCAATGACCGACCCGGCAACACCGAGCACGATGTTGAGGAGGATGCCATAGCGTTCATCCATCAGCTTGCCCGCGAGCCATCCCGCGAAACCACCGATGATGATCAGGCCCAACCAGCCGATACCTTCCATAAGCCCCTAGCCCAATTTCGTTGGAGCACAACCCCGTCGGAAAACCACGTAGCGCTTTTCCCGATTATGCTCACGCTATCAGCCTCGCCAACAGCGTCACCACGATAGCGCCGACCGTTGCATGAATGATCTCGACCACCAGTGCGTTTTGAATTCCGAGCGAAATCCCGAACCAGTGAAACAGGAACCCGCCGACAAACGCACCGATGACGCCACTTACCAGGCAGCTGATGAGGCCGCCGCCGCCGACCACCAGACTGGCGAGAAACCCCGCCACCAAGCCGATCAGCAAAAAGACAATCCAAGCCTCGGTCGTAACAGACATGATCATTTCCTTTTGTCATTTCCAGCCCTTAGACGCAGATAAGTGCCTCTGCGGGTGGAAGGGGCCTCCCTTTTGCATAAAGGGCGGCCCAGGAAATTATCAAGCGTTCAGCACACGTCCGTAAGCGTCGAGCACGGCTTCCTTCATCGTTTCCGAAACGGTCGGATGCGGGAAGATCGTGTGCATCAGTTCTTCCTCCGTCGTCTCCAGATTCATGGCGACGACGAAGCCCTGGATGAGCTCGGTGACTTCCGCGCCGACCATATGGGCGCCAAGTAGCTCTCCGGTGTTCTTGTCGAAGATGACCTTGCAGAGGCCCTGATCCTCGCCAAGCGCGATTGCCTTGCCGTTATAGGCAAAGGAGAAGCGGCCGACGCGGATATCGCGGCCGAGTTCCTTCGCCTTGGCTTCCGTCAGACCGACCGAAGCAACCTGCGGCTGGCAATAGGTGCAACCGGGAACCTTGCTCTTGTCCGTCGGATGCACATTCGGCAGGCCGGCGATCTTCTCGACGCAGACCACGCCCTCGTGCTCGGCCTTGTGCGCCAGCATCGGCGGGCCGGCGACGTCGCCGATGGCATAAATGCCGGGAACATTGGTCTGGCCGTAACCGTCGATGACGACACAGCCGCGATCGGTCTTCACGCCGAGCGCTTCGAGGCCGAGATTTTCGATGTTGCCCTGCACGCCAACGGCCGAAATCATGCGGTCGG
>JAGWJK010000307.1 GCA_028865845.1 Rhizobiaceae bacterium | reverse complement strand
CGAACTGGTGCAACGTCTGCTCCAGGCCGAGGCCGGGATCGAGGAACCATTTCCAGGCAACGCCGGTCACGATGAAGGACAAGGCCATCGGATAGAGAAAGATCGGGCGCAGAAGGCCCTCGCCGCGGATTTTCTGATCGAGGAGGATAGCTAGGAACAGGCCGAGCGCCAGGCATATGCCGATATAGAGGACGCCGAAGATCCCCATGTTGGTGATCGAGGTATACCAGGAGGACGGCGGGTCGCTTTCGAAGGTCCAGCGCCACAGGCGCTGATAGGCGCGCGCGCCCGTCAGCTCGTAGGACGGGAACGTCTTCGAGTTGGTGAAGGACAGATAGGCCGTCCAGATAATGAAGCCGTACACGAAAATGATCGTGATGGCGAAACTCGGAGCGAGCACGATCTGTGGCAGCACGTTCTGCAGCCGTGCGCGCATCGACGTGGGTCTTCCCCGCCTTGGCGTCAGAATGGGTTCGCTGGTCGCGACACTGCTCATGGTAATCATCCCTTCAAGGGGTAGGTCGACCGAAGCGTCTTCCCCGCCAAGGCGGGGAAGACTTCACAGTCCGGCTTACTTGGCGTCGTCGATCGCCTGGACGAGCTGCTGCACAGCCTCGTCGGAGGTTTTGATCTGACCATGGACGAACTTGGAAACGACGTCCTTGTAAGCGTTCGCGATTGCCGGCGGTGCGCCGTAACCCTGGGCGAGCGAGCCGACGAGCTTGCCGTCGGCATTGGCTGCCTTCAGGTTGGCCATGCCCATCTTGCCGCATTCGTCGAAGGCGGTGTCCGGCACGTCGGTGCGGGCCGGAACCGAACCCTTGACGACGTTGAAGGCCGACTGGAAGCTCTTCGACAGCGTTGCCGTCGCAAGCGCGACCTGGGCCGACTTGCGATCGGCAGGCACGTTGAACATGCCGAACATGTCGGAGTTATAGATCACGCTGCCTTCGGTGCCGGGGAAGCGATAGCAAAGGTAATCAGTGCCGGGCTTCTTCTTGGCGGCAACGAATTCGCCCTTGGCCCAGTCGCCCATGACCTGAACGAGCGCATCGCCCTTGATGACCATCGCGGTCGCCAGGTTCCAGTCGCGGCCCGAGAAGTTCGGGTCGACGTACTTGACGATCTTGGCAAGGTTATCGAAGGACTTCTTCATCGTGTCAGACTTCAGCGAGTCCTCGTCGAGATCGTTCATCGCCTTCTTGTAGAACTCAGGTCCGCCGGTCGACATGACGATCGAGTCGAACATCGTCGCTTCCTGCCAGTTCTGGCCACCAAGCGCGAGCGGCGTGACGCCGGCCGCCTTGGCCTTGTCGAGCAGCGCGATCAGGTCGTCGAAGGTCTTCGGCTGTTTTCCGCCGATCTTGTCCATGACGGCCTTGTTGATCCAAAGCCAATTGACCGAATGAACGTTGACCGGAACGGCGACCCACTTGCCGTTATAGACGGAAAACTTCTGCAGCGCTTCCGGAACGGCCTTGTCCCAGCCTTCCTTCTTCGCGGTCTCGGTCAGGTCGCCCATGACGCCGGCCTGTGCGTAGTCGAGAACAGTATAGCCGAGCATCTGCGATGCGGTCGGATAATTGCCGGCGGCAACCATCGCCTTGAGCGCCGTCATTGCGGCGTCGCCACCACCGCCTGCTACCGGAACGTCCTTCCAAGCATAGCCTTCCTTGGCGAGGTCCTGCTTGAGGACGTTCAGCGCGGCTGCTTCGCCGCCCGACGTCCACCAATGAAGCATCTGCACTTCTTTCACGTCCGCCGCACGTGCGCCGGCGGTCGCGCCGGCCAAAGCCAGCGCGATCAAAGCTGTCGTCGTTAGTAACTTGCGCATTGATGTCCTCCCAGTTTGCAAGTTGTGGCGCGGGACCCATTCCCGCGCCGATCACCCGCCCTCCTCAGGCGCAGTCTCGTTGCCGGCTATGCCAGCGTTTCCCTCTTCGGCATCCACCAGTTGGTGCGCGCGCCGATATGCATGTTGAGCGTCTTGGTCTCGGTGTAGTCTTCGACAGCGTGGCGACCGAGTTCGCGGCCGAGGCCGGATTGCTTGTAGCCGCCGAACGGCAGCTCGGAGGCGCCGTCCATGAAGGTGTTCATCCAGACCGTCCCGGCCCGGACCTTGCGGCCGATCGTCAGGCAGGTGTCCATGTCGCGGCTCCAGACGCCGGCGGAAAGGCCGTAATCGATGGAGTTGGCGATCTCTATCGCTTCCGCCGTCGTCTCGAAGGTGAGGACGGAAAGCACCGGCCCGAAGACTTCCTCGCGGGCAACGGCCATGTTCGGCGTCACGGCTTCGAGGATCGTCGGCGCCATGAACTGACCCATACCGAAATCGACCGTTTCGCCGCCGTGGGCGACCTTGGCGCCGCTGTCTCTGGCGCCGGCAAGATAGCCGGATATCTTTTCCAGGTGCTGCGGCGTGATGATCGCGCCCACCTGCGTGCTCGGATCGAGCGGATCGCCGACCTTGACGTCCTTCGAGAGTTCGGCGACGCGTCTGACGACGTCGGAAGCGATGCTCTTGTGAAGGATCAGGCGAGAGCCGGCGTTGCAGCATTCGCCGGCATTGAAATAGGCGCCAAACACGGCTGCATCGATAAACGCGTCGAGATCGGCATCCGGGAATACGATCTGCGGATTCTTGCCGCCGAGTTCCAGCGAGACCTTCTTCAGCGTCTGGGCGGCATTGGTCATCGTCAGCTTACCGACGCCGGTCGATCCCGTGAAGGAAACCATGTCGACCTCGGGATGGGTCGTCATGACGGCGCCGACCTCAGGCCCAGTGCCGGTGACGATATTGACGACGCCATCGGGCACGCCGGCCTGCTGCAGGATTTCGCCGAGCAGCACCGTCGAGCCCGAGGTCAGCTCGGACGGCTTGACCACCGTCGTGCAGCCTGCGGCGAGCGCGAAGGGAAGCTTCTGGCCGACAATCAGGAACGGGAAATTCCAGGGTGTGATGATGGAGACGACGCCGATCGCCTCGCGCAACACGACACCGAGCGTTCCGTCGCCCAGCGTGTTGTAGCTTTCGCCGTGCAGGTCGCGCGCAAGGGCCGCGGCATAGCGCCAGATGTCCACGGAACCGGCGATTTCGCCGCGAACCTGCGAAATCGGCTTGCCGGCCTCGATGGCGTCGAGGTAGGCCAGTTCCTCGGAGCGCGCCGCAATCAGGTCGGCCGCCTTGAGCAGAATCGCCGAGCGTTCGGATGCGGTCATCCTCGGCCAGGGACCATTGTCGAATGCCTTGCGGGCGGCCCCAATCGCCTTGACGGCATCGGCCTTCGAGCCGGCCGGAAAGCGGCTGACGACGACACCGTGGCTCGGAGCGACGCGCTCGATCGGCTGCGACGATCCGGCCTCCCACTTGCCGTCGATCAGCATCTTGAAATCGCGGGCCTTATGGTCGCCGAGAGCCTTCGGAGTAACCAGAACCGTCATTACCATTCTCCTTTGAACTGTGCCGGGCGCTTTTCCGTGAAGGAAGCAACACCCTCCTTGAGGTCACCGGTCTTGGCGGCGAGGATCGAGCCCAGCGCCTCGACGGCGGTGCCGTTGTCCTCACCATTTGCCGAAGCGATCATCAGCTTGACGACTTCGAGGGCAGCCGGTCCCCTCGCCGCGATGCGGGCGGCATAATCTTTTGCGGCAGCGACGGAATTGCCGGTCGCCGTCACGGCATCGACGATGCCGAGAAGCTTCGCCTCCTCCGCCGAGAAAACTTCGCCGCCGAGCGCCATGCGCCGCACGAGTTGCGCGCCGAAGCGCTTGACCAAGCGCTGCGTGCCGGACCAACCCGGCACCATGCCAAGACCGGTTTCCGGAAGACCGATCTTGATGTGCTCTTCGGCGATGCGGATATCGGCAACACCGGCAAGCTCCAGCCCGCCACCCAATGCATGGCCGTTCAAAGCCGCGACCAGCGGAACCCTGAGCGTTGCAAGCCGTTCGAAAATGCGGTGTCCGTGACGAACCCAGGCATGGCCGAACTCTTCGGGCCGCATGCCGCCCCAGGCCCTGATGTCGCCGCCGGCGGAAAAGCCCTTGCCCTCGCCGGTCAGGATCGCGACGCGAACCTCAGCATTGGCTTCGACCGCATCCGCCGCTTCGCTCAAAGCCCTGAGCATGTCGAGATCGAGGGCGTTCAGCTTTTCCGGCCGCGAGACGGTCATGATCGCGACGTGACCTTCGATGTCGACTTTTACCGTGCCGCTAACCATGGAACGTACCCTCCAGGACGCGCGCATTTTTGGTCGGCAGGGAGAGACCGATATTCTCCTCCCCGAAGAGTTTGGCGTCCATGATCCTGAGGTCGTCAGCCACGATGAGCGGGAATTCCGATTGGTCGAGAATGTGCTGTTGCAGGTCGACGCCGGGGGCGATCTCCGTGAGCTTGATGCCATCAGGCGTGAGCTTCATGACGCACCGCTCGGTGACATAGGTGATATCCTGGCCCTGCTCGATGGCGCGGCGGCCGGAGAAGGTCACGTGTTCGACCTCGTTGACCAGCTTCTTCAGCTTGCCTTCCTTTTCGATCACCAGCCTGCCATCGGTGACGGCAAGTTTTGCGCCGGCATTGAACATGCCGGAGAAGACGATCTTCCGAGCGCGGGCGGTGATGTCGACGAAGCCGCCGGCACCAGCAGTGACGTGCGGACGGAACGACAGCTTCGAGACATTCACCGAGCCGTCGCGTCCGATTTCGAGGAACGACAACAGCGAGGCGTCGAAGCCGGCGCCCTGGAAATAGGTGAACTGATAGGGCGAAGGCATGTAGGCATCGGCGTTGGAAGCGCAGCCGAATGCAAAATCGAGGAGCGGCACGCCACCGACGGCGCCTTGCTCGATGACCCAGGTAACTGAGCCGTGCAGCCCTTCTTCGAGGAGGATGCGGGGAACGTTCGCCGAAATGCCGAAGCCGAGATTGACGCAGCTTCCGGCTTGAAGCTCCTGCGCCACCCGGCGCGCAATCACCTTCTGGATGTTGAATTCCGGAACCCGGAAGGTATCCAGCGGACGGAATATTTCGCCGGAGATGGCCGGATCATAGAGGGTCTGCGTCGTCTGCTTCTGCTCGGGATCGACGATGACATAGTCGACGAGCATGCCCGGCACCCGAACGTCGTGCGGCTTGAGCGAGCCTTCCTTGGTGATCTGCTTGACCTGGGCAATGACGACGCCGCCATTGTTGCGAGCGGCAAGCGCCTGGTCCAGCCCGCCGAGATAGGCGCCCTCGTGTTCGTAGGTCAGATTGCCGCGCTCATCGGCCGTCGTTGCACGGATGATCGTCACCTGCGGCACGATTGAGGGAAAGTAGAGATAGTCATCGCCTTCGAAGGTCACGCGCTTGACGACCGGCTCCTCGGCTCCACGCTCGTTCATGGCACAGCCCTGCCGATCCGGATCGACGAATGTGTCGATGCCGACCTTGGTCAGCACGCCCGGCCGTTTCGCAGCCGCTTCGCGATGGATGTCGAACATGATGCCCGAGGGAATGTTATAGGCGGGGATCTCGTTGTTCGTGATCATCTGCCAGATGAGCGGCGGCTCGGCGGTCGACGGGCCGGACGGATAAGAACCGCCGATGATCCGCTTCAACAGGCCCTTCTTGGCGATATAGTCCACGCCCTTGATGCCGCTCATGTCGCCGGCGGCAATTGGATGCAGTGTCGTGATCTCACGTGGATGGCCAGTGGCATCGAACCGCTCGCCGATCGCCTTCAGCATCAGATCGGGGCAGCCGAGCCCGCTGGACGACGAGACCGAGACGATGGCTCCATCGGGGATGAGGGCTGCGGCCTGCGCCGGGGTGATGTGCTTGCTCATGTCTGTTCGAAGTCCTGTTTCAACTGTCTCGGCCGATTGGCCATTCATTGGCTGCGGCGCTAGCGCCCATCACTCCGCAACGCGCTGTCATGTCCCGACCCTCGCCGCCACGTCGTGATTGGCCGCTCCGCAGCTTTCGCGAACGACGAGCCGGACCGAAGAGATGATCGATTCCGCTTCGGCCTT